>CAZILE010000008.1:0-15500 GCA_964540045.1 uncultured Nitrososphaeria archaeon
CCCTTCCAAGGCTCCCATTCAAACCATTCATGCATCTCGGTTTCCCCGGTCTTTGGATTCCCTATAGCATGCCAGTCTATTATGACGTAGATTTCCCGCTCCTCACACCATTCAATGACCTTATCGAGATAGCGATCTAGATAATCGGGATACCTTCTCCAGAATATCGGGTGAATGGGCACTCTCACGGCATTAAAGCCCCATTTTTTGATCTCATCAAATAGTGTTTCATTAAACCTCCCCTCCCAATCGAGGAAAGCCGGATCTGCTATCGAAGTTCCTCTCAAGAAGATTTCTTCACCGTCGGCGACGAGTTTATTACCTCTGGTCGCTAATGTCGGCGCTCTTCTCCTGATGGTAGTTTTCTCAACCGTGGTATAGATTATAGATGCGAGGGTTTTAGTGGTTGTCTCCCTGAGGGTAACCGTACTCACATGCATTACGGTAAGGGTCGCGGTCTTGGTTCGGGTTTCAAAGAAAGTTAAGATTTTAGTCGAGTTGGTGGTCTCTGTGAAAACAGTTGTAACCATGCTCCTAGTCGGTAGTAGAGTTGAGTAAAGCGCGCCGCCGATGAAAAGTCCTATGATGAGCGTGGCGATCAGCTTAAGGTACTTCGCGTTCATCAAAATGATCTACTATTACATCGAAGATTTATGCGTTGTAGCTGCTAGAAACTATTTCTTCTCAAGAGCCTATTCCCAGCTAGGCATCTAGTTCTCTTAACTGATGTAGATCACCGGGTTGAGTAGTATCCTCTTAAGAGTGTTCGAGCGGCTCTCTCTATATCTTCCCTTCTAACAGTTCTCCTGCCAGCATACTGAGCTAAGCTTAACGCCTCCTTCGCTATCGCCATCCCTATTTCTTCAAGAATTCTCCTAAGCTCCTCTGCAGCATCCTCGCTCGCTCTCGCTGCTCCTGCTTTCTTGATAAGCCTGTGAATGGGTGCAAGGGAAAGCTCCTTACTGCTCAATCTCTCCCAACTCCTATCCAATGGATACTCTATGCTGATGTATTTAATAGTTTATCACGTAAGGTTCTTTCATAGGCCTCAATCGGTATTACAGGAAGCTTATGAGACTATCTCTAACAAGCTTCTATACGAGGATCAAGAGAAAATTCTTATTATCCAGGGGCTTCGCACATATTTTGAATCGGAAGATGTGGAGAGAGAAGATAATCTGTCCATATTGCGGGCATGAGACATATAAGGCTCAGTTCTGCACATTTTGCGGCAAGCCTCTCAACTCTAATGAGCCTAGTGATAGTGATGAGCAGCCGTCGGAGGGTGAGAGCCGGGTGGAGGAGCTCAGGAAGGAGGTTCAAGAGGAGGCCGAAAGAAGGTCACATGAGGTTTCTGATGAAAGGAAGGTTGTGGAACAGCTCTCAAACTATCTAAACTGGAGGCACAAACTCATCGAGGTCTTTCTCAACGGTGAGGCATCTTCAGAAGTATTCTTAGAAGTATACAAAGAATATAGAGCGAAGATTCAGTCGATAAACTCCAGGCGTACGGAAATGATAAACTCTCTCCAGCAAAGGTTGAATGAGCTGACCACTAGGCTAGAGCAACTTAAGGTTAGGCATGAGATCGGAGAAGTCTCCGACAAACAATATATTACCGAAAAGCTCTCAATTGATAGAGAGGTTTCAAAGATAAAGCCTAAGCTCAACATACTTCATAACTTCTTCGATGTGAAGCTAGCGGATATACCAAGCTATGAGGAAAGGCTCAAAAATCTAAAGGATCAGGTCGCGGAGAAGGGCAAATCTATGGGTCTCAGCGAGGAGGACGTTAACATGATTCTTGAGGACTTGGATCAGACCTTGGGATCCCTTAAGGATTTGCTTGAGCTTCATAAGAAGTTGAAGAAGGAGCTAGATAAAATCGAGCTAAGGTATAGGATCGGGGAGCTTACCGAGGAGGAATATCAGGCCGCTAAGCAGAAGGTCGAGAGGCAGATGCAGCTATATTAGCCCCCAATATTTATCTCATAGATTTTACAAGCGATCTTCATGGTCAGGGTGGTAGTAGTAGCGGTTCCGGGCGCGGGTAAATCCACTATTCTGAAGAAGCTTTTGGAGAAGGTTCCGGGTTTAAAGGTGGTGAATTTCGGAGATTACATGTTCGAGGAGGCAAAGAAGGCTCTAGGCATATCAGATAGGGATGAGATGAGGAAGAAAATCAAGCCAATGGAATACAAAGGTCTTCAAGAGAAGGCGGCCGCAGCGATCTCTAAGCTTGATGGAGACCTTATAATAGATACTCACGCTGCAATAAAAACCCCCTATGGATACTATCCTGGCATGCCCTCAAAGGTCGTTGAAACCCTTGGTCCTGACGCGATCGTAGTCCTCGAGTTCAGGCCAGAGGACATCCTGCAAAGGAGGATGAAGGATCTTCAGGCAACTGAGGGTCAGAGAAGGATCAGGGAGATGGAGGCAGAGGAGGAGGTTCAGGAGCATCAGCTGATCGCGAGAGAGTTTGCCGCCGCAGCTGCCAATCATGTATGCTGCTATCTAGTTCGCCTAAAGTTCATGCATCCTCAAAAGTATCCATATCAACATGCCGAGGAGGCTGCGAATGCCCTAGCAGATCTTGTCAAAAAGTTGAAAGGGGAAAGCTAGACGAAACTACTTCCACTTTAGGGTCGCCAGAGAGAGGTATACCACCGCTAGCACTATCCATGCTAGTATCAGCGCTATGATCCAGGTTGAGATGGTGGCGAGGGTCGCATAGATTATCGGCGTACAGACCGCTAGGATCAACAGCAGTATCGGTATCAGCTGCTTCATCATCCCCTTCATCATTACCCCCACCTGAAAGATGTCTAGGCTTTAAGTTTAGCCTTCCTGACACTCGTTCTCTCGATAAGCCTTCCTCGCAACGGTGATATATGCCGTGTGAGCATGCATTAGATGCTCGGGTCTAGTCATCCCCCTCCTAATCCTGAGCCTTCTTAGAAGTATTTCGACGCAAGAGATGTCGGCGAAGCCTTCGTCCCTTAGGGCTTCGACGGTCTCCACTACTTGCTCTATAGTCGGGCTCAGTGAGACGAATATTCCACCGTCTCTTAAGGCTTGTTTGGCGTTGGCCACCGCGAGCCAAGGCGTCGGAATATCGAGGATCACGGCGTCAACATCTTTCTCATCTATCTTCTGAGTTAGATCTCCCTGCTTTAGCTCCACATAATCCCCAAGCCCCAGCCTCTCTAGGTGTAGTGCGACGTTCTCGAGGTACTTTGCTTCAACATCATAGCTGTAGACTTTTCCTTCAGGAGCGACATAATAGGCCAACATCGTTGTCAAGACGCCCGCTCCAGTTCCACCTTCAACAACCCTGCTGCCGCATCTGACGCCGCTAACCAAAATGATATATCCTAGATCCTTCGGATACACTATCTGGGTTACTCTAGGAAAGTTCAGGACGTGATCCAGGATCGTGGGTTTCGCTGCAACCCAAACCGACCCCGTGTTAGTTCTAATTCTCGATCCATATCGGATACCTACAATTCGCCCCAAGTCAACGTATCCTTCACTACTGTGGAATCTCTTTCCTCCCTTAATCTTCAGAAGGTATTTCTTCCCTCTCTGAGTAACGAAGAGAACCTCGTCTCCCTCCCTGATCACGCTCATTCCAATCTTCTCAATAATCGATCAAACTTAAACCATTATTCTTCCAAAGGAAATTCTCATCGGCGGAAACCTTTACAGTGGGCTTGATGCACTTTCCAACACCCTAGAGACTTCCGGGAACATTCTCGTCAGATCGAAGCTCTTTCAAATGAAAAAGCTTACAAGGCTTATACGACCGCCTTTCAATAAAATTAGATGGATGAAGAGAAGGGCGCTTCTCGCAGGATTGGCCTCCCTTATCCTTGCGGCTTTCTTCGCGCTTGGCTTGCTCTTTAAGCCAAAAATTTTTCATGAAGAAAAGAGAGATAAGATGACAATGGAGGAGAAGTTGAAGCTTCCTGAGCCGGCCTATAAAAGTAGCGTATCAATCGAGGAGGCGATCCTCCTAAGGAGGAGTATTAGGGACTATAAGCCCGAGCCCATCACGCTTAATCAGCTGTCTCAGATCCTCTGGGCTGCTCAAGGAATAACCGAGCGATCCAAAGGCTTTAGATCGGCTCCCTCCGCTGGAGCAACCTATCCTCTTGAGATCTACGTGGTTATCAAGGAAGGCGGGGTCGAGGAGCTTCCGGCAGGGATCTACCACTATCTGCCGAACTCTCATGAGATTGAACTAACCAAGACCGGAGACTATAGCAGGGCTCTGATGAAGGCGGCCTTGGATCAAAGGTGGGTTGGAGAAGCTGCGTTGAATCTTGTGATAAACGCCGTTTACAAGCGGACCACCCGAATTTATGGCGATCGAGGGATGAGATACGTGCACATGGAGGTCGGGCATGTCGGGCAGAACGTGTACCTCCAATGCATAAGCTTGAATCTTGCCTGCGTCGTCATCGGAGCATTTTATGATGAGGAAGTCAAGCAAATAGTCAGCGGAGTGGGAGACCCGCTTTACATAATTCCCATCGGAGTTAAAGAGAAGCCTTGGATAACGAGCTCCGCGAGCGGTCCTTGAAAGCCTAATAAGCAGGCTTCCTCAACTCAGTTAAGGCGATGAAGAGTCAGAGTTATGCGGACTAGATGAAGTGAAGGCATTTGACTGAGCCTCACCTTATAAAACTACAATCTCGCATACGGATGTGTAGTCAAGATGGCTAAAAGAGCTCCGAAGGTTAAGCCCGTCGAGGTCAGATGGCTGATAGAGAGCGGAAGGATCTCTCCCATGTCTCCGATAGCTTTGATCACGGATAGGCTGAGGATAGAATGGCTTATGATGTTCGATGACGAGTACATCTATGGCCCGACTCCTGGCCTGGTGGAGGTTGCTGATGTTTTGATACGAGTGCTGAAGCCGAAAAGCATAATAGACTTGTTTGGAGGAAGCGGAGCCCTCTCAAAGCTTGCGGTCAGAAGCGGTGTGAAGAACGTAACATATGTTGACCTTTACCCCGATGCTGCGGTTCTTAACCTTAGAGATGTGAAAGGCGGGCTTAAGATCGTTAGAGCAGATGCCTTTAACTTTCTTGAAAAGAAGATTGGATGTGATGTTTTGTTCGCAGACCCTCCGGAGGAGCTTATCAATAAGTTCTTAAACTTTCACAAAAGGCTTAGAGAGATCTTCAGGAAGGCCGCTTTAATCTGGATAGGCTCATCCGAAAGTTCTATGAAGAGGGTCAAAGCTCTCAGAAACCGTCGGATGACCGAGATCGTGAGCGCATGGGGAGACGTATTCGCCATCCTATGGAAGCCGGGGTTGAGTAGCAAGATAAAGAAAGTTAGGCAGATGCTTGAGTAAGGGTTAAAGGAAGGCTAGAGGCATAATGAATTTGGTGCGGCTGGAATGGGCGGCCGACAAGTGAATCCATACCTTCCGTATAGTTCTTCTGAGGAGGGGTCAGAGAAGAAAAAGAAGAAGAGATAGCTAGAACAGGCTCCGTGCTATATTTCTATGCTGAGAATATCCATTTTAATAGCGTTATGCTTAGCCCTTAGGAGGACGCGCACCTATGAAAGCGGCGGCGATAGGCGATAGAAGCTTCACGCTTCTATGGAGGCTCATCGGAGCGGAGGCTCTCGAGGTAAAATCCGAGGAAGAGTTCCTGAAAGTGTTTAGAAAGGTTCTCAGGTCTGAAAGGTTCTCTGCAGTAATTTTGCCTGAGAGGTTCTTGGACCTTGCGAATAAGGTTAGGTCGGAGCTCCAGATGGAGGAGAAGGTTGAGCCCCTATTAGTGTTCGTCCCCGAGCGAGGCCTGGATAAGCGGGCTGAGGATCTTAGGAGGAGGATAAGCCTCGCCATGGGGATCGAGGTTCAAGTTTAGAGGAGGTATAGTCCATGAGCGTCTCCTCACTCCTTCTAGAAGAGAAGAAAGCCATGCTCTATGTCCAAGAAGCTAAGAGGAAAGCTCAAGAGATTATTCAGAAGGCGAAAGCCGAGGCTGAGAAAATTTCAGGTAAGTCGATTAACGAGGAGAGAATACGCAAGCTACTGGAGGAGTATCATAGGAAGTTACAAAAGGAAGCTGAAGAAATCCTAGAAAAATACAAGGTTAAGGCCAAGAAGATACAATCAATTCCTGAGGAGCTTATTGAGAAAGCTGCAAGCCTGATAGTTAAGGAGGTTTTAGGCCATGAGCTCTGATCAGATTCAAGCGTTAAAGGATGAGATCTGGAGAAGGGCTAGGGAGAGGGCGGAGAATATTTTGAAGAATGCTAGGGAAGAGGCGGAGCGGATTCTCGAGGAAGCTAGGAGAGCATCGGAGGAGTCTCTTAGAAGCAGGGTTGAGCCCGAGAAGATTCTTATGAGGAGAAGGCTTATCGGAAGAGCGGTTAGCGAGGGGCGGAGAATGGTCATATTGGCAAAGAACGAGCTTGTGGAGAAGGCTTTCCAAAAGGCTCTTGAGAAGTTGAAGAAGGAAGCCGAATTGAAATCGGAAGCCTATAGAAGCTTTCTTCTCAAGAGTTTGAGGAGCGCGCTTGACAACCTACCAACTTCTAACAATGACGTGGTCCTAATCTATGCAAACGAGTCAGACACAAACTTACTAAAAGATATGGTTAAAGAACTCTCATCTTCTCAAATTAACATAAAGTTTAAGAAGGCTGATATTGTGGGCGGGATGATAATTTCTGAGGCCGATGGAAGAAGGGTGTTCTATAACTCTATAGAGAGCAGGCTGGAGGCGCTTAAACCTATTCTTCGGGAGAAGGTTGCCTCGATACTGTTCAAGGGGGTAGAAGAGATTTGAGCGAGCAGACCGGCGTGATAAGGAGAATCAACGGGTCTTTAGTTATCGCCGAAGGTCTTAGGGGAGCGAGGACTGGTGACGCCGTCTATGTCGGAGAGCTTAAGCTTATAGGAGAAGTAGTGAGAATCTCGGGAAAACTGGTCGCGCTTCAATGCTATGAGGATATGAGTGGTGTTAAGCCTGGAGAACCTGTAATCGGGACGGGAGCCCCCCTCGTGGCGGAGCTTGGGCCAGGTCTGATAGGGGAGATTTTCGACGGGCTTGAGAGATCTGAGGTCGAGCTCTGGAAGCTCACAGGCCCCTTCATAAGAAGGGGATATAGGATTGCTCCGCTTAAAAGAGATAAGAAGTGGAAATTTAAGCCTAGGGTTAAACCGGGCGACGCTGTTGAGGAGGGTGATGTCATCGGGGTTGTTCAAGAATCTTCGGTGATAGAACATAGAATACTTGTTCCGGTCGGGATCAGTGGTGTTATCGAAAGTATAGAGGAGGGGCTATTCGGAATAGATGATCCCGTAGCCCTACTTAGAACTCCGGAAGGCCGGGAGATCCGGCTAAAGATGATCCAATACTGGCCTGTGAGAATGCCCAGACCGTATCGGGAACGAATCCCGGTTGATACCCCCCTCTTTACGGGCCAGAGGGTAATTGATACATTCTTCCCAATAGCTAAGGGTGGGACGGCCGCGATTCCGGGGGGCTTTGGTAGCGGGAAGACGATAACTCTTCAGCAGATAGCGAAGTGGTCTGACGCCGATATCGTAATCTACGTGGGATGCGGTGAGAGAGGGAATGAGATGGCCGATATCCTGACCCATTTCCCTGAGCTTGAGGACCCGAGAACTAGGAGGAAGCTTATCGAGCGAGCGATCTTCATCGCGAATGTCAGTAACCTCCCCGTCGCAGCAAGGGAGGCAAGCGTCTACATGGGAGTAACCATAGCAGAATACTTCAGAGATCAGGGATATGATGTCGCGGTCATCATAGACTCAACATCAAGATGGGCTGAAGCCCTCAGAGATCTTTCTGGAAGACTTGAAGAGATACCAGCTGAGGAGGGATATCCAGCTTATCTTGCTGAGAGAATAGCTGGGCTATATGAGCGCGCTGGAAGGGTTGTCGCGCTCGGAAAGGATAGGCGCATAGGGTCTGTTACGATCATGGGGGCTGTCTCGCCCCCTGGAGGAGACTTCAGCGAGCCTGTAACCTCGACGACCATAAGGTTCGTTGGAGCCTTATGGGCCTTGGACACCGAGCTAGCTTATAGGCGCCACTTCCCGGCGATAAACTGGCTGAGAAGCTTCACGAAGTATGTTGAGGTCTTAGAGGAGTTCTGGAAAAGGCTTGACCCCGAGTGGAGGAAGTATAGGGAGAGAGCTCTCGCAATTCTAGAGGAGGCTTCAAGGCTTGAGGAGATCGCTAGGGTAATAGGGGAAAAGGCTCTTCCAAACGAGCAGAGACTAATACTTCTAACGGCGGAGTTGATCAGAGAGGGGTTCTTAGTTCAAAACGCATATCATAGGGTAGACACCTATTGCCCCCCTGAAAAACAGGTCAAGATCCTGAAGACGATCATGAGCTTCCATGACCTAGCAGAACCGCTCATCAAAGCTGGTGTTCCAGTGGAGAGGATTAGAAGCCTTAGAAGAGTCCTAGATCTCCTCAGGCTTAAGGAGAGAGAGAGGTTAGAGGAAATAGATGAAGCTTTCGAGAAGCTTAAGAGCGATCTTGAGAAGCTGAGAGCGGAGTATGAAGCCGCGGGGTGAAAAGGGCGGATGAGTGCCTCGAAAGAAAAGGCCGGAATGGTTTATAGGACCGTCAGGGAGGTCAGAGGACCTCTTCTCTTCGTTGAAGGGATCAAGAACGTGAGATATAACGAGGTCGTTGAGGTTAAGCTTACGGATGGAACCGAGATTGTTGGAACAGTCTTAGATGTCTATGAAGATAAGGCTGTAGTCCAGGTCTTCGGCCACACAGAGGGGTTAAGCTTAGACATAGCCGTGAGATTCACCGGAGACATCATGCGAATACCTCTGTCAGAAGATCTGATAGGAAGAGTCTTCAACGGAAGCTTCAAACCCCTCGACGGCCTACCCGAGCCGATCGGATATGAGAGAAGAGAAGTCTTCGTGTCGGTGATAAATCCGGCTGCGAGGGAGCCTCCAAGCGAATTCATGCAGACCGGGATATCAGTAATCGATGGAATGAATTCCCTTGTGCGAGGTCAGAAGCTCCCGATCTTCTCGGAGGCGGGATTACCCCATAATGTTATGGCTGCTCAGATCGCTAGGCAGTCAACGGTCTTGGGGTCTGAGGAGGAGTTCGCAGTAGTCTTCTGCGCCATGGGGATAAAACATGAGGAGTACGAGTACTTTAGAAGAGAGTTTGAGAAGACCGGGGCCTTGGATAGGGCGGTTATGATACTCAACCTAGCAGATGACCCAGTGATCGAGAGAATCCTAGCACCGAGAATAGCCCTGACAATAGCAGAATACCTTGCATTCGACCTCGAGATGCATGTTCTAGCAATTCTTACCGACATGACGGGATATTGCGAGGCTCTCCGATCAATTTCGATAGCTAGGGAGGAAGTTCCGGCGAGAAAGGGTTATCCGGGATACATGTATAGCGATCTGGCCTCGATCTATGAGCGCGCCGGAAGGATAAGAGGAAAGAAGGGGTCGATAACTATGATGCCGATTCTCACCATGCCGGGAGGAGACATAACCCATCCAATCCCAGATCTAACCGGCTACATAACGGAGGGGCAGCTGATCCTAAGCAGGGAGCTTCATGGGAAGGGGATCTATCCCCCAGTCAACCCGCTTCCATCTCTCTCCAGACTAATGAAAGATGGCGTTGGACCCGGGAGAACTAGGGAAGATCACATGGAAGTCTCGAATCAGCTTTACATGGCGTATGCCGAGGGGGTAAGAGCCAGGAGCTTAGCGAGGATAGTAGGAGAGTTAAGCTTAAGCGAGAGAGAAAGAAGATACCTAAGATTTGCGGACGAGTTTGAGAGGAAGTTCGTCAACCAGGGGGTCTACGAGAACAGGTCGATAGAAAGGACCTTAGAGATAGCTTGGGACCTGCTATCCATGCTCCCGGAGGACGAGCTCATCAGGATAAGCGAGGAGAACATCAAGAAATATCATCCTAGACATAGGTCGGCTTAGCCATGTCCCTGAGCATAAGATACACGAGAGGATTCCTACTAGATCTTAGGAGAAGGCTGTCCTTCATTAGGGATGCACATGAGCTTCTAGAGATGAAAAGAGATCAGCTGATAAAGGAGCTTAAGTCGGCTATAGAGAAGCTTCAAGAATCTAGAAAATTGATCGAGCAAAAAGTCGAGAAAATACTTCGCGAATTGGCTCTACTACAAGCAGTTTATGGCACTCAGGAGATTCAGTCAGCCTCATGGCTTCTCGACCAAAAACTCGAGCTAGAGATAATTCCGAGAAATGTGATGGGGGTAAACGTAGCGGAAGTGAAGTCTCTGAAATTACCTGATGTCCGTGGCAAATATCCTCCGCATATCGCCGGACTGGCGGAGAAAACTTCGGATTTAGTTAAGGAGTTGTTAGGTCTCGCGGAGCTTGAATCCTTCATAGAGCTCGTCGCAGAGGATCTTAAGAAAACTAATGTGAGGGTGAACGCGCTGGAGAAGGTAGTGATCCCAAGCTATGAGGCTATGGTAAAGAGGATCAGCGAAATAATAGATCAAAACATGTTGGAGGAGTTCATGAGGGTGAAGCTCGTGAAAAAGGCTCTCTCGAAAAGGAGGGGTGAGGAACGAGCTTAACATACCTGATCTGCAGAGCACATGGCTATGAGTCCAGATTAATTTCAAAGGAGCTGATACAGGAGCTGTCATCTCTTAGAACTCTGCAGCAATTCGTTGAGAAGCTCACTAAAACGGATTATGGGCCCGGCCTGAGAACTGCGAAAGATCTTCAAGAGATTGAGCATGGCCTAGCGAAAGTTTTCGTTGAGAAGCTCGAGCTACTTCTGAAGAACGCTCCTGGAAGAGTGCGAGAGTTCCTCAAGTCTTATCTCAGGAAGTATGAAGTTCAGAACCTTGTCTGGATCTTGAGGATGAAGGCGAGAGGAGCTACCAGAGAGGAGGTGGAGGCTTTGCTACTGCCAACCGAGCTGCTCGACGGACTTAGGTTTAACCCGATCCTGGAGGCGGATAGTATAGAGTCTGCTAAGAGGCTGATTGAGAAGCTAGGAATGTATAGTCTTCCGAAGAAGATTGTGGATCCCATTTTCTTGGAGGCCAGTCTCTGGAGAAGCTACTATGACGTCGTCTTCAAGCGAATCTCCAAAATCCCAATTAGTGATAGAGAGGATGTTAAAGGTCTCCTCGGCATGGAGCTCGATCTCATAAATCTCAAGACATGTCTGCTCTCGATTGCCAGAGGCTATGATCTAGATTTCACTCGAAGGTTTCTCATAAGAAATCCGGAAGGAATTCCCTTGGAAAAGCTTCTCAGGCTCTTAGAGAAAAGAGATGAGCGCTTACTTTTAGAGCACTTCCCAGTTTACAGGGCTTTCCTAGAGAAAGCTTTATCGGAGGAAGAGTGGGCGCTGGAGGTTGAGAGGTTCAGGGCTATAAAGAGGGTCGTTAACTCTAAAAGGCTGTCTAAATTCGTAAGCTTCTTTTATGTTTTGAAATATCTCTTAGATCTTGAGGTGGAGTATAGAAACTTGAGGGCAATCGCTACCTTCGTACACCATAACATCCCTCTAGAGCTGAGGAGGGCTCTTCTGATCCTAGTCTAAGCAACCCTCACGAACTTTATGAATATCAAGGCCAAAACCACAGGTAGAACTGTTCCAAGAAATATCGCAAGGGGAACCCCCCTATGAAGGCTTGGCTCCTGAAGTATGTACACTATCCCAATAAGTTGGAAGATTATTAGGGTAGCGAGATAGAGGAGCAGAACCTTTAGGAATCGCGCCTTAACTTCTCCTCCCACGATCCCTCCACCTAAGTAGCCCGCCGAACAAAAATGACATCACGCTAACAGCAAATCAGCCCTAGGTAATCCATATCAGAAACGCTATCAACAAGCCATAAATGGCAATCCCCTCAGCGAGTCCAACAAGGATTATCGACCTACCGAGAATCTCAGGCTTCTCAGTGGCGCCAGCGAGCGCCGCAACCGAGACTCTTGCGACAGCATAAGCTGCTGCGACTGCGCAGATGCTAACGCTGAGGGTCATTGCCAAGAACTTGATGGATTCTATCTCGGCGAACTCTGGGGTTAGTTGGGCTTTTTCAGCGGCTACCGGTGCTAGTAGAATCATGAGGGTCAGAATTGTTAGAAGCATTGGAATTATTCTCTTCTCCGGTCTCAATTTCGCTCAAGACCATTCTGAGGAATCAACTAATTAACTTAACTTTTACCGGATTCTCCACGGAGTGTATGGTGTTCCAGTTCCCTCGTAGAACTTGCTGTAAAACTCGTAGTAGAGTAGCCTCAAAGCCTGGATCGTGCAGACGAGGAGTTCTATGCTGAGCGCGAAGAAGTTTAGGAAGATCAGCCCCATTCCTAGTCCAAGAAGCGGGTTGGACTGCATCATTCGATGGACAACTATTGCTAAGGCTGCGTGAACCAGCGCGAACCCCGCGATTCTAGCATAGGAGAAGGTGTTTGCCAGAAACGCGATAGCCATCTCCAAAATGCTTCCTAAGCTAAACGAGATGGACTCTCTAGCAAAAACAGACTTTAATCCCATCATCGCAAACCCGGCTATCATCAGGATGAAGGGCCAACTGCTTAAAGCTTCCATCCCAAGCTTTGGAAACTCCATGACTCCGGGGATTACTGTTATGCCGAGGAAATGGAATGCCGTTAGTATGAACCCTGAGAATGCTATCACACCGGCCACTCCATGAGGGCTAAAGACGGCCTCCAAGACCTCTCCATATTTAATCTCTCTTGCGGCGGAGAGTATCATCGCGAGAACTATTTGAGCGACGCCGAAGAATACCGCTACCTTAATGAGCCAAAGGACATTGCTTGGGTTTTCGATCCACCCCGATCTTAATCCTGGGAACAAGGGTTGAACTTCCGTTAGAAAGAATTCCCCGACCAAGAGGCCAAAAATGACAGCGGAGATTCCAAGCCCTATCATAAGCCTTCCAAGCTTCTTCGAATTCATGCCGAGAAGCCTTCCTTTAAACGCGTAGGCGAAGAAAGCTCCGAGCCCTATTATCACGAGCCCCTGGCCGAAGTCAGGGAACATGATGCCGAACATCAGGGTCCAGATTATTCCAGAGATTATCGTGGGATCCAGCTCCCTGTGTCCAGGCCACCCATAGAGGGCAACGATAGGCTCGAAGATCTTGAAAAGCTTAGGGTTCTTCAGAACCGTAGGAACCTTCTCAGAAGGGCTTGGATCCTCAAACCTAAACGCGATTCTTCCTTCGATCTTCTTCTGAAGCTCGCTCAATCTTTTCGTAAGCCAGTTCACCTTATCGCTTGGAACCCATCCCTGGATTATTCTCAGATCCTCACTTCTTAGGGTGCCCACCAAAGCCTCCTCTATCCTGAGGTTCAGCTCAAGTGACCTGTAGATCCCCGTAATTTTTGGGGCTACCTTCTTTCTCAGATTTTCAAGCTCTGCGAGAAGCTTCTCCTCCTCAGCCCTTAGATCTCTAAGCCTTTTAACCGCCCTTTCTCGCGCCTCGCGTAAATCTCTCGGCAGCTTCTTCATAAGCTGCGTTAAATCCTTAAATTCAAAGAGCCCAAGAACGCCGAGAACCTCTTTGGATAATTCCCTCATACAAGCTATTACGAGAAATACATCTCCGCTCTTTAACCTGGTCTCCTCCAACGCGATGGGCTTTCCGGAGAGGGCTCTACGCACCTCCTCGAGCTTTCTCTCCTCTATCACGCCTAAAAAAATTGCTAGGTCCTTGTATTCCTCTATCTCTGGAGGTTTGAGACCTGCGTCAATGAGCTCATCTAGAAGGCTCACCAAGCTTTCTAGATTCTCTCTCTCCTGGCGAACGCTCATAAGCCTACTTCGAGTCGAGTCATAAGCTCCTGAAACTTCCTTCAGAAACTTTCCAGCATCTTCCACGCTGATCTCTTCCTCGCCCCCATGAGCTTTCTCAATCCTCAATTTTTCATGAAGCTTAAGGATCTCGCTTCTGAGCTTGCTGAGAAGGTCCAAGCTCGATCCGCCGACCTCGATCACCCAGATCAAGGAGCTCTTAAGTTTCTTCAGCTCTTCCTCCACGGCCTTTATCTCATCTTCAAGCTTAGCTAAATCACGCTCCACAATCGATAAGGCATCGTCACGTTTCCTCGGAAGATTACTTGGTAGCGAAACCTCTTGATGATATACTTCGCCGATGAGTCTGCGAACCTCTGCCCGCTTTTCCTTGAGGCCTATGATATAAACCAAGGCTTCATCATTCGAAATTTCCGCGTGCTTTAGGAGGACGCCGGTTTCTGACAAGCTCCCTTCAAGCTTTGGCAACTCGCTCTTAGGCAGTATAAGGAGCATCGAGAACAGCTCTTCAGAAGGTCCCAAATCCGGCAGCTCTTCCTCCCCTAAGTCTCTAAGAGCTGCGAGAACACTCTTCAAGTTGCGGAGTTCAGCTCTTCGAGCATAGAGCCTGTTCAACCTATCTCTAAGTTCGATATATCTCTCATAGGTTTCTCGCTTTTCCTCGAACCCCGCCTTGAATAAAGATTGCCAAACCTCAACAAGCTTTATGCATGCTTCCTCAAGTTCTCTAACATTCTTAAACTCGGTTTCTCTAATCCGTTTCGCATCCTCCTCGCTGATTCTTTTCAACTGAACTATCCCAAGTTCTCCAAGCCTCTTAACAACTTGCCGCTCATAATCCTTCAGAGTTATTAAAGTCAGCTTCTTCGCTGGAATTATCAAAGCCGCTCATCTGAAACCTAATTTGGGAAAATTTAAGCATAGTCAGCTGACCCTCTCACCTTCATCAAAGATCCGGTGGGTAAGTTTTCATCATCCCTAATCGATAACACTCTTAAGCTCTTTAAGAGCTTTTGGTCTTCAGAGGGCGATTTATTGCTCTTCCTCAAAAAGAAGGGTCGACGATCTAGTTTTCTTCTTAAACGTTTCTTTGAGCTTCTTCCTCGATGATCTCCAGAACTCCCTCCCTATCAAGCAGGATCAAGAGCTCATCATAGGTTGCGTCTATCTCCCTAATACAGGTATCTGGAAAATTGAGATCCACCGAGATTCTGTGCTTCCAATAATATCCGCCTCCCGGGAGGTTGAGTCTGGTGAATACCCCGATGAGCTTTGGAGGGAGCCTGAGGTTCTTGATGTTGAGGAGGAACTCGATGAAGCATATTCTATAAGCCTTCTCATAGACGTCCCCATAGAAAGTGTTAAAGTAGACATAAAAGGGGTGATCCTTAGCATAGGTCTCCCAGCTGGTAAATCTAGTGTAAATAGGGCGCCACACCCCGTCTTTTAAGACCATATCTTCCAGGGAGATGGGTCTTTTCCAGCATGAAACCATATAGCCTCTCTCTTCCAGCCCTGGTATAATATATCCCCTAATTATGCCCTGCCTGATCAGCTCGAGTCTTTCCCTAAGCCCCAAGCTCATCCAACCACGCTACCCGCCCCTTAGATCTGATCTCCGCATGTAAAAACCAAATAAAAACATTTTAT
>CAZILE010000009.1:0-15109 GCA_964540045.1 uncultured Nitrososphaeria archaeon
GAAGAAGTAGGTCCGCATCAAGAAGGATAACTGAGAGTAAAACCTCTTAGAATACCACCCAAGCGAAGGCGGACGACTTTCTGACCCTGCCTCAGCCTTCTTTGATCCTGACTCGTGAGATCCTTGGAGGACTGCTCTCCAAGATGAAAGCAGAGCAATGTTTCTTAAGGCAATTCCTGATATGAAAGCTGTTAACGCTCCGCTTCCTCCGGCCTGCTCAGAGACGGCATATACGAGGATCAGCAGCCCGAGAATCAGAATATCACCATATACTCGCCCATGTATGCTTGGAATAAGCTTGGCTATTAAAAACGCTGCAGCTACTCCTATTATTGCGCTTATCACTAGGGTTCCAACGATCTCTCTCGAAATCATCTCCGGGGTTATAGTTGATCCCGGGAGAGCGACAAGCCTTATCAGCAGCATAGCCGCCACGATCACTAAACCATCCGTTAAGACAGACTCGAAGGTTAGCATGTTCTTCGCAAAACTGCTTATCTTCATCCTCGAAATAAGTGGGATTATAACGGCGGAACTCGTTCCTCCAACGGTTACCCCCAGTAAGGCGGCTTCGAGGGAATTTAAATTAAGAATCATCATTAAGGCGAGAGCAGCGAACAATGTTGAAAGTGAGATCGTTAAGAAAGCATATAGGAGGGCTCTCGGAGCCTCGGAAAGTCCTCCAGAACGAGGAAAATTTATTCCCGCCTCAAAGAGGACTATCGCCAAGGTTAGAGCAGCAAAGTACGGTGCAAGAGTAATCAAAGGCTCTCTCGGAAGTAGGTGCAGGATCGGGCCGAAGAGAGCTCCAAGAAAGATGAGAACCAATATATCTGGTATTCCAAATTTTTCATGAATTATGTCAGCTATAAAGCCTATGATTAAGATCCCGGCTCCAATTAGGAGAGCTACAGAAGGGTCCAAGAAAGCTCTCTAGTCATGCGGTCGCCCCGCCTAATTAAACTTCTCCCTAATCATTTCTGGAAAGCTTACTAGGTTATATGACCGCCGAATTCAGAGAAATGGTTGTACGCGGCGGGAGGGATTTGAACCCTCGAGGCCCAACGGGCCACAGGCTTTCTAGATTTCTCCAGGCCTGCCCCTTACCAGGCTAGGGTACCGCCGCTTGCTCTCGTTTGGTATACTACTTAGATGCGTGGATTTAAGTTTATGGAAAGCTATTCGAAAGACTTTCACAAGCGCAACTTACTAGCCAGCTCCCTTAGGCTTGGATGCACGTATTCGCCATCTCGCAATATTTCCTCTCCATCCGCAATTAATGTCGGGTTTAAGCATATGCCATCTGTATGCGAACTCGCTAGCCCCAGTTTTCCCTTGAAAGTCGACGATTGGCTTCCAAGGCCCCACTCAACCACGCCCCAAACTCTCTCATCCTCGAGGATATTTCCCGTGAGCCTCGCCCCAGGGTTACATCCGTATGATAGATGGGCTATGTTGAACATCTTCTCGTCGTTGAAGCTTTTTAGCCATGATTCAAAGATCTTGGCCTCTCTTCCTCCAGAGACCTTCTTTACTCTTCCATTCTCCACGTCTAAAATTATCGGCTCCTTTAGCAGTCCAAGCTCCTGAGGAGGCCAGATTGAACCATCAAAAACTATTCTACCGTTTATCGACCACTCTATCGGAGCCCAATCCACCTGACCAAACAGCATATATTCTCCGGGCCCTGAGACCTCTCCTTCAACTAGTACCGGTCTCTCCGGGTCATTCTCAAATTCTACATTCATTCCGGCCGGAGAAGTTATCTTGATCTTCTTAGCTCTTCGAGTTATCTCCGCCAGCTTTCTCTGAAATTCGTAGAGCATCGGTATGTTGACGCTTCCTATAGTTCTAACAATCATATCTGTGGTCATTCCAACTAAGCAAATGTACCTAGTTCTTCCGGCTTCCATAGCCTCTTCATATGCCGTGGAGTACAGGAGCCAGCTCTTATTCAACTCGATCCAGATATCGGATGTCCTAAGCATTTTCGCTAATGGCTGAAGCGGTAAATATGGGTCAGCGGCTTTGCCTACAGCCGGCGGAGCAGCATACCAAGCCACCAACGGTTTCCCTCCTATTATCCGCGCGGCCTCGGCAACCGCTTCAGCTACCTTCCAATCTCCAGCCGTGTCAATGGTGATAACTACCGTCTCTCCTTTCTTAACCTTGAGAACATCTTTGACCAGCTTATAGGCAGCTTCCTTTAACTCTAATGATAGAAGCTCGGGGCACATATCACACATCACCCTTCCTTAATCCTAAGGAAACTAGGCTTTCAACCATCTTAAGCGCGGCAACAGCTGGATCTATCACAGGCCTGTTTACGGCCTTGGAAACTATGTTACTCAGCCCCGCTAGACCAGTGCAGCCCAGAATTATAACCTCGGCGCCCTCGCTTACAGCTTTCCCAGCTTCCTCTTTTAGCTCGCTCTTGACCCTCTCCCAGTTGTTTCTCAGATCCACCACGCCTACCTTAATCCCTCTGATGGACACGACCCTGCCGCCGTAACCTAACTTCTCAGCGTTCAATCTCATCAAGTCCAAGGCTTCGCTCCTTATGCTGATTATGCCAAGCTTACCTCCAAAAATGCTTCCAAATGCTAGAGAAGCCTCTCCCGGCCCTACTACAGGCCTATCCAAGAGCTTCTTCAGCTCCTTTACCGAGGGATCTAAAAAGCAGTTAACAATTAAACCATCATATTCCTTATATCTCTGTAAGGCCAGCTCTTTCACGAGAGGCTCAACTGCTCTTAGATCGTTTATGGTTTCAACGCTCGGAGGACCACTTTTCAGACTTATCACATCTATCTCCGTAGTCGGACAGGCGTTCCTCTTATAGAATATTTTATCGCTCTCATCCCAGCTATCATCGCCAATAGGATTTATAACCAAAATCTTCAAACCTGATCCCCAACCAATTCCTCAACTGGAATATAGTCGTAGTCAAATCCGAATCTCCTAGGACCGAAGAATTTCAGCCCGTTCTCCGTTCTCCAAACCTCTGGAGCTTTAGCGGCGATCACGTTTACTTTCATGCCGACACTGAGCTCGGAGTTCGTTATCCCTTCGCCCTCGTCGTTTACGAACATTATGAGGTCGGGGGGCATGACTACGACCTTTCCATCGATCCAGGCCATCAGATGTTCATTCATTATCCACGTCTTTAATCTCTTACCTTCCCATTTTTCGACACCCTTAACCACAGCCTCCCCTCTAAGAAAGCCCTTCTCATCCCGGTACTCGTATGATTGAACTACGCCCTCGAAGATCTTCCAGGCATTAAGGATGCGGAGAATTTCACTTACGGGGTCTGCTCCCCTCTCCCTAGCCTCTCGAACAGCCTTTCCCAGCTTTAAGCAGAGGCTCATGCTTCCTTTTATCAAGGCTTTCTCAGCGTCCTCCACCTTTAGAGGAGTATCTACAACGGCGACAAACTTGCCCGATAGAACCGATAGATATCTTGCGATAGACTCGTAATCATCTATATCGCTATATTCGTAGACGACGACCCTGTTGCCCGTCTCGGAGATTATTACCGATGGATACATGGGTATCCCGAATACGTGAACAGTGCACTGATGAAGTTCTGGTGCGGCTCTGCCTAACAGGTCCCCATCCGCCGCTGGGAGACCCATGTACGCGCTCATGTATAGGGCTATAGAGGCGTTAAACCCGCCCAGCTCGCATGCCACTACTCCGGATATTTTTCTACCTAGAATGCGCTCCATCTCTTGGAAGGCCGTCTTGATCGGCTCTCTTATCCTTATGGGTTTCTTGGTCTTGGCTCCCGGCGCTATCGTCCCGACATAATATGGAACAACAAGTACCGAGTCTCTATCAACCTCTTCCAAGTTTATGAGATTAATGCTCTTTCCCTTCGATAGAACATCCTCCAATAATGTAAGACCTTCTTTCGGGTCTCCTCCGCCTCCTGTGCCTAAAATTGTCGCGCCCCTTACGAAGTCTCTAGCTTCTTTAAGATTGCTGATGCTTATCATTATTCTACACCTTTTGGAAATCGTAACTTTTATAAGCTTACCGTATTTATGCGTTTTGGCGAAATATTTGAGCCGCATCCTAGTTTTGAACCCTGTCTCGACTGACATCTGGAACGACATCACCAAAAATTATCTTAAGAAGAGAGCCTGTAGAGATACGGAGCTGGTCGTTAAGAATTTAGCCGAAGGCCCGGAATCTATAGAAGCTGAGGTGGATGTTATAAAAGCTGCTCCCCTCGTTGTCGAAGAGGTTCTTAAGGCTGAAGGAGAAGGATTTGATGCCGTAATCATCAACTGCTTTGACGATCCTGGCCTTCATGCGGCGAGAGAGAAAGCTTCAATACTTGTCCTCGGAGTAGGTGAGACATCAATTATAGCAGCCCTTCATTTAGGGTATCGATTCGCGATAATATCTACAGGTGAGAAATCTAGAGCAGCCTATGATCTCAAGACCTTGAAGCTTGGAATAAGGGAAAGGTTAGCATATTCTTCCGGGATACCGATAAAAGTTCTTGATCTAAGGGTCAGCGAGGAAAGGACCAAGCAAGCACTTTTAGAGGAAGCTAGAAGAGCAATAGAGGAACATTACGCCGACGTGATAGTGTTGGGATGCAGCGGAATGATAGGGATTGCCGAATGGTTGTCGGAAAAGCTCGGTGTGCCGGTGATAGATCCAGCGGTTGTAACCCTGAAGATCGCTGAAGGATTTTCAAAAGCGGGTCTCAAACACAGCAAGAAATACTTATATCGAGTTGACTGATAAAGTAAAGCTTTGAATCAAGAAGTAAAAAAGGTTATATATAATCTTACGGAGCTATCGCCACGAAATTTGTAGGGAAGTGAGAATGGTGAGCGTAAAAGCGATTTCTAAATCGTTTCTCATCGCGATTATCGTTATACTGGTTGTGATAGTTGGAGTAGGAATATACTTTGCTACGGTTGCAAGGCCGGCCGTTGAGACTACGTTCACCACTCCGAAAACCACGACCACACCAGCAACAGTCACGACCACAACGACACCCATCCCATCAACTACTGCGAGTTATCCCGCCACCCCAACCGTTACGAAAAATGTCGTTGTCTATGCTTCATTATCAGAGATGACCACAGCCGATCCGAGCACCGAGTTCTCAAACTCAATTCTCTGGTTATGTTTAGTATATGAACCGCTACTATGGTACGACCCCCTCCAAGATAAAATTATTCCAGCGCTAGCTGAGAGCTGGGAGACCAATGAGAACGGTACGGTATGGACATTCCATCTCAGGAAAGGAGTAGTATTCCATGATGGAACGCCTTTCACAGCTGAGGCGGTAAAATCTTCTATAGAGAGGACGATGAAGCTCGGCCAGGGAGCGGCATTCATCTGGGACCCAGTGGATAAGATAGAGGTCGTAGATGACTATACGGTATCATTCGTCTTGAAGTACCCCGCCCCATTAGATAGAATTGTTGCATCATCGTATGGCGCGTGGATATTCAGTCCCAAAACCCCTAATACTCCTGAATGGTTTAATGAGGGGAATGAAGCTGGAAGCGGCCCCTATAAGCTCGTTAAATGGGATCCGGAAAATGAGATAGTTTTAGAAAAGTTTGAAGACTGGTGGGGATGGAAGCTTCCATCCTATGAAATGGCTTCCTCTAAAGCTCCAGACGTATTCGTTGTGAAGATCGTTAAGGACGCAGTAACGCAAGAAAGGCTTGTTATCTCAGGGGACATAGACATCGCAGAGTACGTTCCATTAGATGATGTAGAGAAGTTGAAGGCGGATCCAAACCTGAACGTGGCCATAAAGCCAAGCTTCCAGAACCTACTGTTATTCATTAACACTAAGAAGAACCCGCTGGATAATGTGCTGGTCAGGAGAGCAATAGCCCATGCAATACCCTATGATGATATAGTGGAGATAGCTAGATCTGGATTAGCATACGTTGCGAGCGGTCCAATACCAACTGGGATGTGGGGACACTTCGACGACTTAAAGTACGAATACAACCTAGATGAGGCAAAAAGGCTTCTAGCAGAAGCTGGCTATCCAAATGGAATAAACAGAACTCTAACTTTAGTATACACCGCTGGAGACGTATACGAAAAGAGGACTTCAGAACTCATAGCCGCTAGCCTTAACAAGATCGGAATAAGCGTTGACATAAAGCCCATGAGCTGGGAGGAGCAGTGGGCGCTCGCTCAATCAGGTTGGGAGAATCCAGATGCGGCGCAGGACCTCTTCATAATGTACTGGTGGCCGACATACATTACGCCATTTGACTTCCTATATAACATCTATCATAGCGACTCAAAAGCATTCAATTTAGCCTACTATGAAAACCCCAAGTTCGAGAAGCTAATCGAAGATGCAGTCTACTGGGAGGGGATAGATAAGGATAAAGCGCTTAACCTTTATCATGAGGCGCAGCGTATCGCATACGAGGACGTCCCGATAATTCCTCTCTGGGATATGGTGGACGTGAGAGTCGGTAGGGCGGAAATAGGAAACCTAGATAAGGCGATGAACCCTGCCTATCCAACGGTAATCTTCGCGCAGGTGCTGAGCGTCGAGAAATGAGCCCTAGGAGCTAAGATTTTATACCACTTCCATTTTTTCTCCTGGAAAGAAGATCATGGGGATAAGTAAGGAGTACATCCTGAAGAGGCTGATACTACTTGTCTTCGTGGTTTTCGGAGTCTTACTCATAACATTCATAATAACTAGGGTGATACCGGCTAGGCCTGAGCTACTTTGGGCGGGCCCACATGCCACGATAGAACAAATAGAAAACGCCAGGAGACAGCTACATCTTGATAAGCCTCCATACATGCAGTTCCTCCTATATCTTCAGGACTTTATCGTAGGTGATTGGGGTGTTTCTTGGAGGACTAGAACTCCCGTGCTTTCAGACATACTCTCCTCATTAACAGCAACCCTAGAGTTGATAATCGTCGCATTCGCCATAGCAGTGATAGTGGGCGTCCCAATAGGGGTACTAGCGGCCATTAAGAAGTACAGTTGGATCGATGACGCCGTTAGGGTTCTTACGGTAACCGGCGCTTCAGTTCCAGTTTTTTGGCTTGCATTAATCGTTCAGCTGGTGTTCGGCTCCTGGTTTGGGCTGTTACCTTCGGCTAAGAGGGTAGATGAATGGGCCGTCATAACGACTGGATTCAAACCCATTACGGGATTTTACATAATCGATAGCGTAATCCAGGGGAACCTTCCAGTATTCATTAATTCTCTAGAGCATATTATCTTACCGGCGCTGGTCTTATCAGCTTATCCCTTCTGCCTAAGCGCTAGGATGACGAGGGCTGTCATGATGGAGGTATTATCAGAACAGCATGTTAGAAGCTTAGTAGCTTGGGGACTTCCCCGAAGACTGATACTCTTTAAGTATTCTCTCAAGAATACCCTCGCCCCGCTCATAGCATCTCTAGGACTCTCATTCGGCTACACAATAGTCGGCGCATTCATGGTAGAGCTAGTATTCGTGTGGCCGGGAATAGGGTTCTACGCCGCTATGTCCCTGCTTAGCTTCGACTATCCAGCAGTGATAGGCTGCGTTGTAATTGTGGCTATATTTTACTCCTTGATAAACACGATAATCGACATAATTCATTCGATAATAGATCCGAGGGTGAGATTATGAGAAGGCTTGAAGAAACTCGAATAGTGTTAAGCCTAATAATTAAGAAGCCCATCTCACTCATAGCTCTAATAATCGTCCTCGCATTCGTAATTATCGGGATCTTCGCACCATATCTAGTTCCATACCCCGAAGATGCGTGGGGACTAGCCTATGACGTTAAGAAGAGACTACTGTCCCCCAGTCTTCAACACTTATTTGGCACGGACGTATTGGGAAGAGATGTATTCAGTAGAGTTTTACTCGGGGCAAGGTTTTCCTTGATGATAGCAGTAGGAGTCATCGGAATCGCTCTTCTAATAGGTATACCCATCGGCGTTATCGCAGGATACTATGGAGGCAGGGTCGGAACTCTTCTAATGAGAATTACCGACATGTTCTTAGCATTCCCACCGCTCCTGCTCGCAATAGTACTAGCCGCAACCCTTGGGAGAGGTTTACTCAACCTCATCATAGCCTTGGCAATCTCCTGGTGGCCGTGGTACGCTAGACTGGTATTCGTCCAAACGAATACTATCAAGAGCATGCCGTACATCGACTCCGCAAAGATAGCTGGACTAGACACTTTTAGAATAATTTACAGACATGTGATTCCGAACGCCCTAACTCCGACGATTGTTCAAGCTGCTTTGGATATGGGCTCAGCGATACTTGAAGCAGCTGGACTAAGCTTCATCGGCGTTGGCGTTAAGCCTCCGACGCCGGAGTGGGGACTCCTCGTCAGCGAGGGATGGCAGTCGATAAATCGCGCTTGGTGGATAGCTTTCTTCCCAGGGATAGCAATATTAATAACGGTCATTGGATTTAACCTCCTCGCGGACGCTTTAAGGGAGTCAGCAGACCCAAGGCTTAGAAGAACAATGTTGATGAGGCTGGGAGTCAGGCAATGAGCAGCGAGCCCTTACTACGGATTGAGAATTTAAACATCGAATACATCGTCTTAGGCGGGTCTATAAAGGCTGTGAGAAATGTATCATTCAGTATAAATGAGGGAGAAATCGTCTGTCTGGTTGGCGAATCTGGCTCCGGAAAATCAACAATCGGGTTGGCAATCGCTGGAGCCCTTCCGGAGAACGCCGTAATCCAAGGAGGTAAGATAATTTTTCAAGGAAGAGACGTAACTGATCATAATGTTAGAGGAGGGCTTAGAAAAGGTATAATGATGATCTTTCAGGATCCTGCCGCCTCATTCAACCCACTATTTACTATAGGCGAAATAATGTCTGACGTGATAAAGACTCACTTGAAGCTAAGCGACACCAAGAAAATTAAGGAGCGGGCCTTAAGAATGTTAAGAAGAGTGGAGCTGCCTGACCCAGAGAGAATATTCAACTCCTATCCACATGAACTGAGCGGCGGGATGTTGCAGAGAGCAATAATAGCTACAGCATTATCCATAGATCCCAAGCTGCTTATAGCCGACGAGCCCACGACTATGCTCGATGTCACCCTTCAAGCTCAGATATTAGAGCTATTACTGAAACTAAAAGCGGACTTCAGGTTATCCATACTTTTCATAACACATAACTTAGGCATCGCCGCAGAGATAGGAAACAGGACAATAGTCATGTACGGTGGAGAAATAGTTGAGGAGACTTCATCCAGGGAGTTGATCAGCAACCCGCTACATCCATATACTAGAGGACTACTCGAATGCGTGCCCAAGACGAGTATAAAGTACTCAAAGCTAAAGCATATACCTGGAACGATACCGGACCTGAGAGAACCGCCCAGCGGATGCATTTTCCATGATAGATGCAGCGAGGCAATGGATATCTGTAGGACTATTAAGCCGCCAATAGAAGAGGCTCGTAGTGATCATAGGGTTGCATGCCATCTGTATTCGAGGAGGAGAAAATGAGCATACCACTCCTACGGGTATCTAATTTAAGAAAATATTTTCCGATAAAGTTCGGAATACTTGGTAAGGTGAGCGGATATGTTAAGGCCGTTGACGGAGTTACATTCGAAATAGGTCCCGGAGAAGTGTTAAGTCTGGTCGGAGAGTCGGGTTCAGGTAAAACTACAATAGCCAAGAACATATTGTTATTGGAAAAGCCTACATCTGGCAGTATTCTATTTGATGGTCAAGATATCACAAAGATCTCGAAGAAGAAGTTAAAAGAGTATAGAAGGAAGGTTCAAGCCGTATTTCAGAATCCATTTTTATCATTAGATCCCAGAATGAGCGTTTACGACCTGGTCTCCGAACCCCTGATGGTTCACATGAAGCTTACTAGGAGGGAGCTTAGAGAGCGCGTAATAAGATTACTGGAAATGGTTGGATTAGATTCCTCTTTCTTACATAAGTTTCCCCATGAGCTAAGTGGAGGACAAGCTCAGAGAGTCGCGATAGCTAGAGCTGCCGCCGTAAATCCTAAGCTTTTGATATTGGATGAGCCGACGAGCGCGTTGGATGTTAGTGTTCAGGCGCAGATATTAAACCTCCTAGCCGAGCTTAAGGGCGAGATGAATCTTTCATATCTTCTTATTACTCATGACCTCTCCATAGTCAGATATATTAGCGATAAAACGGTAGTCATTTATCTCGGAAAAGTTATGGAGAAAGGGCCGACTGAGGAGATATTCAAGAAATCGCGGCATCCGTACACTCAAGTCCTTCTTTCCTCAATTCCTGACATACATGTCGGAGCAATCGAGAGAAGAATTACCCTGAAGGGAGAGCCACCCAGCCCGATCAACCCTCCCTCAGGCTGCAGATTTCATACGAGATGTCCTTATGCGATGCCGATATGCGGGGAGAAGAATCCGCCAGAAGTCCCCATCAATGGGGATCACGTAGTTGCATGCTGGCTTTATGCGAAGAGATAGCGATACTGGGCGCCGGCTACCCAAGGGTTTAAGATTTTTAATTCACCTGTCCAGCGGAATCTACATGGAGAGGCTCATAGAAGAGATTAAGAATGCTTCGGAGAAATATTTGGAAGATGTCATTGAGGCGTATATTGAGATCCTTAAGATCCCTGCCGTTAATCCTTCAGCTGGTGGACGTGGAGAATTCAGGAGAGCAGAAAAGCTGCAAAGCATCCTAGCTAAATTCGGTTTAAAGAACATAATCAGAATGGATGCGGCCGATAGCAGGGTTGAGGAGGGCGTGAGACCAAATATAATCTCGATTATAGAGGGAGAAGACAGGAAGAGGACATTATGGCTGATAGCACATATGGACACGGTTCCGGAAGGAGACATCAAGTTATGGAAGACAGACCCCTATGATCCGGTAATAAAGAATGGGAAGATATACGCTAGAGGAGCCGAGGACAACGGACAAGCCATAGCATCTATGATTTTGACAATAAAGATACTTACAGAACTAGGGTTAAAGCCTAAAACAAATCTAGGTCTAGCATTCGTCTCAGATGAAGAGGCTGGCAACAAATATGGATTAGAGTATCTCGTCAACAAGGGGATCTTCAAGGAAGGAGATGAGGCCATAGTCCTCGATTACGGATCTCCAGAGGGATCAGAGATAGAGATAGCTGAGAAACACATCTTATGGCTTAAATTTACCGTACACGGCGTCCAGGCTCATGCAGCATTCCCCCATGAAGGATTAAACGCTCATAGAGTGGGTGCACGCTTACTTTTAGCGCTTGACCAGATTCTGCATGAAAAGTTTAATGATCTAGATCCAATATACACTCCGCCCAAGTCGACGTTTGAACCTACGAAAAAAGAGCTGAACATAGACAATGTGAACACGGTTCCAGGGGTGGATGTATTCTATTTCGATTGCAGAATTCTCCCAAAGTATGATCTGGCAGATGTGTTAACAGTGGTGGGCGGCGTCTGTAAGGCGTTTGAATCGATCTATAACGTGAAAATAAATGTAGAAGAGGCCATGAAGTGGAGGTCTCCCCCGCCAACATCGCCAAATGAGAACGTGGTGAAGAAGCTTTCACGAGCGTTGAAATTGATGAGGGGGATCGATGCGAAGGTTGTGGGGATAGGAGGTGGAACGTGCGCTGCGTATCTCAGGATGAAGAACATTCCTGCCGCAGCCTGGTCCACACTGGATGGAACGGCCCATAAGCCTAACGAGTATTGTAAAATAGAGAACATACGTAAAGATGCAGAGGTCCTCGCGCTGCTTTCGGTAATCGCTTAGAGTTTTAGAGACCTCCTTCCACCCTTCCATATTGATGGATAGGTCCCCCTCTTCATGATCACCCTCTCCGTGTCCACGACTATTCCTCGATCCATTTCGAGAATCTCATGCGCATCCGCTTTGCCTCTTCCGAGAGCCACTAACTCGTTTTTTAAGGTCATCATCGCAACAACCCCTCCTCTTTTCACCGCATCCTCCAGTTTGGCTACGCCGGCTACCGCCAGGTTCGCCCCGTGGCATATTGCGTCCACAGCCGTATCAAGAAGATAGATTTTTGGAAGATATGCTACTGCCTCTTCAACGGGTCTTAAAATTGACCTCAAATAAGACTCATCGCCGTTCTCCTGATACCTCTTTAATGCTTCATAGAGATCTAGGAGGGTGCAGGAGTTATCCTCTGAGAAGGGGCCCGCCCTCGTCCTTCTAAGTTCCTGCATATGGGCACCGCACCCTAGGTAGAGACCGATATCCCTGCAGAGTTTGCGAATATAGGTTCCGCCTGAACATGCTACCTTCATTAGGACGTTTCTCCCATCTCTTTCTAGAAGCTCAATTCTGTAAATCATTCGTCTTCTTATTCTTCTCGAGACGCTTGACCTGACGGGCGGAACCTGATAGATCTCCCCTACGAAAAGGTTAAGTGCCTCTCTCAGCCTATCGTCGGAAACATCCCCATGAAGTCTCATAATACATACATACTCCTTTCCACCCCCCATAACGGCTCCGGCGCACTTCGTCGCCTCCTCAACGAGAATTGGAAGAACTCCGGAGACCGCTGGATCAAGGGTTCCACCATGTCCCGCTTGCTCCGCACTCAGCAACTCCTTAACTATGAAAGCAATTTCATGACTCGTCGGCCCTCTAGGCTTGTCTAGGTTTAGGATACACGATTTCAATAGAATGTCAATCGGCCGCTCATATGGGTTGCATCCATAAGCTGGATCGCTTTCGGCATCAATTCTCACGAAAATCTTTCGCTCAGTTTCCCACGGCGGCTTCGCGGCCTCGAAGATCATCCCGCGTGAAGAGTGGAGTCTTTGCTCAAAAACGTTTGCTTAGGCTATCGCTCTCGGCTCGACCTGGACCTTAGATTTCATGTATTCTATAAGACCGGCGCTCTCAAGAGCTTTGATTACCTCCTCATCGCCCGCGCCCTTCTTGATCTCGATCTTGTGTGGGGTGAATGCGAGGTGAGCTACGTTCGCTCTCCTCCTCCTAACTCCTGTCAGCTGCTTTGGACCTGTGATTAGGACGAAGTTCTTATCGAGTACATCCACTACGACGCACTTCCTCCCAGCTTCTCTCCCCGATACCTTCACCGCTATCCTCCCTATCTCCTCGATCATGATCTCTAGGTTCAAAGGCTGATCGCTTACTATTTAGCAATTATTCCTTGATTTCAGGCTGAAGACTATTTTCTTAGCTTCGCCAGGCTCAGGATTTGGTCGGGCTTCAAGACGGATATACCAGTATATGCTCCGACTACTTCTATCAGGACTATCCAGTCAGGGTTTTTCAGGTCAACTCTTCTATTGATGTTTTTCGCCGCCGCTTCTATTATCTCAGAACTTGAGAGTGAGGTATGCCTCTTCTCAACGGTTATCCTGAAGCTTTGATCTTCAGGAATCTTGGATGCCAGCTTCTCAGCCGCTTGAGCGATTTCATCTATCCTTGACTCTACAACCTCCTCAACTGGAATCATCCTCATAAGGGTTCCAATTCGCCACGGCTCCTCTTCCATTATTGCTTTAACCTTCTCAATCACACTTAAGGGATCTAAGCTCGTTTTAGCAGTTAAGAGGCCGGTAATGCTCGTAATCGAAACCTGTGGAGAATTATCTCCGAGCGATCTTAAGAGATCCTCTAGCTCGATCGCTGCCAGGTTCTCCTGACCTCTGGGCGCGGTAACTATTAGGTTAAACACGTTAGACACAGTTCTAAGGTATGCCTAGAGGAATATAAGTTCAATTAGAAAACCTTTAGACTTCGGGCACTATTCCTGGAATTCTGGGAAACGGCTGAACCTCGGCAACATGTTTCGCTCCAGAGATATATGCTACGAACCGCTCTACTCCAAGGCCAGCCCCGGCTGAGGGTTTCAGCAATCCGTTTTTAGCTAGCTTGAGAAGCAACCTGTATCGAGATTTATCTATGCCATCCCGCTCCATCTTCCTAACAAGCTTCTCATATTCGTATTCTCGCTCTGCGCCGGATATCACTTCACCGAACCCCTCCGGAAGTATTAGATCATAGTTTCTCCATTCACCCGTCTCGGGATCCTCATAGTCATAAAACTCTCTCGGTATATCAGTTACCCAGATCGGTTCTTGAATGTGCTTGGCGACTTCACTCGACCAAGACCTTCCATATTTCTCCTCTAACTCGCTTCGCTTGTAAACCTTGAACGGTGTTTCAGGTATCCTCAGCTCTCTTCCGAGAACCTTCAGCTCTGATGAGAGATTTTTCCTCACATAGCTTATAGACTCTGATATTAGCTCTTCGTAAAGTTTGAGTATGTCTCGCATCCTAGCATACGCCATCTCGACCTCAAGCTGGGTGAACTCATAGAGGTGCTTACCTGTGGTCGCTCTTTCTCTCTTCTCTATCCTAATATTAGGCGAGAGTATGAAGAACTTCTCCGGGCCGAGGGAGACCAAAACTCTCTTGTGGACTATCATGCTTTGCATCGCAACAACTCGCTCCCCATAGATCTCGATCTCAATCTTCTTCTCTATGCTGAAGTCCGGGTCAGGCCAAAGCGGGTCCGTAGTCTTTGAGAGCATTATTGGAAGAATCCAGAAAAAGCCCTTTCTCAGAAGCCTGTCGGCCATGATTTTCAGCACTCCAGTCTGAATTCTGAGCATTGCTAGCTTCCGCTCATCCATTCGCCTGCCGAAGTCCGGGGTCTCAGCAATCAATAGATCTTCTCTCATTCCAGCTTAGGATCGAATGGTATTCATGATATTTGTCTTTTTAACGGGATATTCCGTCAAAATGATGAAAAATGAGGAGAAAGCTTATCAAATCACGCTTATACGCCGGGATATCTTAGAGCTGAAAATTATTGAGGAGCTTTCGCCGAACTCTGATTTGAGGTTGAATGAGAAAGCGCATGAAGGGCTTTCAGAAGCTGACACCGGTAGATGAGGCAATCGATAAGCTCAGAAGCCTCATTTCTCATAAAGTGACGGACGTTGAGGAAGTTGCTGTAGGTTCAGCGCTCTGGCGGGTTTGCGGAGAAGACGTCTATTCTCCAGCCGCCTCGCCGGCCTATGATCGAAGCGCTGTCGATGGCTATGCTCTGATCGCTGAAGATACCTTCGGGGCGTCCTTGACG
>CAZILE010000010.1:0-14937 GCA_964540045.1 uncultured Nitrososphaeria archaeon
CAGCCTTCCTGAGAATTTCAAGATATTCGTCTGGAAAATCTTTCCCAACCTTTGAGAAGACCTTGACCTCCGCTTCGAGAGCTCTTGCCGAGAGAGCCGCGTAACAAGCTACTCCGCCCATGCTAGTGTAGCGCCTATCCCTGAGAGTTATCTCGTCGATCGTTAGGTGTCCTACTACCGATAACTTAACCATCTCTTGATGATCTTCTAGCTACTTTACTTAAATTAGTTTAACTTCGTTCTGGCGCGGAGAACTTCATTGATATCATTCAGTAGCGCTGAGATCGTGGATTCCCCCGCTCCCTCTCCTATTATGGTTAGATTTCCAAGAAGCTTTAGGCTGAAGCTTACGGCGTTTAGGGTTCCGTGAACGCAGAGCGGGTCGCCGAGCTTGATAAGCGTGGGCGCCACTGAGAGCTCCTCCTCGCTCGCCATTCCCATCAATTTTATTGTCATTCCGGATTCCTTTGCCGCTGCTATTGCCTCGCTTGTTACCTTCGTTATTCCTCTTACTTTCACGTCTCTGAGCCTCTTCCCAGCGTTCATAAGGCTGTTCGCCAAGATCACGATCTTCAGAGCGGTATCTATCCCCTCAAGATCTAAGGTTGGATCTCTCTCGGCTATTCCGAGCATCTGAGCCTCCCTGAGAGCAAGGTCTAAGGTCATTCCTTCAAAATACATCCGGCTGAGAATATAATTCGTCGTGCCATTCAATATTCCCTTAACAGACAAAAGGTCGTCGGCCACAAGGCATCTCCTTTGAAGGGAGATTAAGGGAATTCCTCCGCCTACCGTCGCCTCATAAAGAAGCATGGAATTGTTTTCCTCCGCAAGACCCATAAGGTCGTTATAGGCTAAAGCTATCGGTCCCTTATTCGCGGTAACGACATCTATGCCTTGGGTCAGCGCCTGCCTTATATGGCTCAGCCCCGGCTCCCCATTCTCGATGTTCGTGGGGGTGAGCTCTACGAGAAGATCCGCTAGTCTTTTGTCTATTAACTCTAATGCGGGAGCAGCCTTGAACTCGCTGGAGTCTTGAATATTATTAGGGAGATTCTCGGGTGAGAACCCCCTCTCCCGATAGATGTAGCCTTTTGAAGATGCTATGCCGACGAGCTTAAGGTTTCTCATTTTTCCAGATGCTAGAATTCTTGCAAGTCTCTTTCCCAGAAAACCGTATCCAATTATTATACACCTCATCATAGATTTTCACCCCTCAGTAATTAAGAAGGCTCCCCACTTATCCGCAAGCTCCTCAAGCGATCTTAGGAGGGGTCGAAGCTTCCCAGATGGAGCTTCGATCACGATTTTTAGGCAGGGCGAGGTTAAGCCTCCCGTTAGGGAGATCTCCGCAACCCTTGATCCAAGTTCATGAATCCTTTGGACTAGGGTCTCAATGTTCACTTTTCCTAAAAGTATGACTGTTGAGATCGACTTCTCTAGGGTCTCGGCCTCGATTATCGGGACCCCTGAGGCTTCTATGCCCTTTTTAGCCCTCTCCAGGCTCGCTGAATCTGGGAACTGAACGTTGATGCTCACGGGAACGTAGCCTGAGGTTATCCTATCTCTTCTATGTATTATTGAGATTATGTTTCCACCGTTAATAGCGATTTGCTCTAAAGCCTTTAAGAGGACTCCGGGCCTATCTGTTAAGGCCAGGGTAAGCTTAACTCGCATTCAATCCTCCTCCAGCAGCATCCTCTCCATGCCGGTTGCTAATTAGATTACCGTTCAATCCGGGTCCCTTTTCTCCTCAGAAATTTTCGTTTAAGGCTATAAATGAGGAATTTTAAGGATGGGGAGATTACGTGGGTCCAGTAGCTGGGAGGTCCGAGAAACTCATGGTGGGAAAGCGATATGTGATGAAGTTCGGCGGAAGCTGTGTAAGAGATGGGCATATGATAAGAAAATCTGCTGAGATAGTCCGGGAGTATGTCCGGCGGGGCTGTCGAGTTGTCAGCGTTGTCTCGGCGATGAGCGGTGTAACGGACGGCATACTAGAGGCGTTGGAACGTGCGGAGAGAGGGGATGAGGTTGACGATTTCGTAGACAATCTTAGGAGACAGCATAAAGATGCGTGTGGACAAGCGATTAAGAGTAGTGACCTACGAGAGGAGGTTTGGAGAAAGGAGAGCGAGGAGATAGATGAGCTTAAGAGACTTTTATCAGTGATAGCTTACTTGAAGGAAGTTACCCCGAGGGTCAGGGATTATGCTCTCTCATTTGGAGAGAGATTATCCACAAGAATCTTCTGGGGCTCCCTAGTTGATCAAGGCGTAAGAGCTAAGTATCTCAGGGGCTGGGAGGCAGGAATAATCACCAACGATGACTTCGGCTCCGCTCAGCCTTTAACCACAAAAACTTTTCAGGAAATTAGGAAAAGGCTTAATCCTCTGTTAGAGAAGGGAATAACTCCTGTTGTTACGGGGTTCATTGCTGCCACTCCAGATGGCGTGATAACGACGCTCGGAAGAGGAGGTTCAGATTACACGGCAACGATAATCGGCGGGGCTTTGAAGGTTGATGAGATAATTTTATGGAAGGATGTTGATGGAGTTATGACCGCCGATCCGAAGCTCATCCCAGAAGCTAGGCCGATACCTCGAATGTCTTATGACGAGGTGGTGGAGCTAGCATACTTCGGAGCCAAGGTGGTTCATCCACTCGCCCTAGAGCCGGCTGCGAAGGAGAACATTCCGATAAGGGTGAAAAACTTCTATAACCCCTCTATCGAGGGAACGTTGATAACAGGTAGAGCGGAGGCGGATACGGTTAAAGCCCTGACGATGATAAGGGATGTGGCGATAATCTTAGCAAGCGGGGTTGGGTCTACTGAGACCTTGATGACGAACGTAAGGCTCTTGGATCGCCTCTCCAGACTCGGGATCCAGATAATTATGGTCTCTCAAGCATCCTCTCAAGCAAATATCTCCATAGCAATTCCTAGAAGAGATTTGGAGAAAGCTTTGAAGGCCGTTAGGAGCGAGTTCGCGACGGACGAAATCAAGATAGATTACGAGAAGGGAATATGCGTTATAGCGGTTATAGGCTCCGGAATGAGGGGTAAGCCCGGAGTCGCCGCGAGGATATTTAACGCCGTAGCAGAGGAGGGAGTTAACATAAAGATGATAGCGCAGGGATCATCGGAGCTTAATATCTCCTTTGCTGTAAAGGAGGACGATGGCGTTAGAGCCTTGAGAGCAGTTCATAAAGCCTTCAAGCTAAATGCTTAATTCGCAGAGGGAAAGCCGTTTACCTAAAGCGCTGCGGGGATCCCAGGATGGATAGGCTCAGGGTAGCAGTTTTGGGAGCCACCGGAATGGTTGGTCAGAGGATGGTTAAGCTACTATCAGGTCACAGAATGTTTGAGCTAACAGTTTTGGCGGCTTCGTCCAAATCAGCGGGGAAGAGATATGGCAAAGCCGTCCACTGGTGCATTGAAGGCAGCATTCCCGAGCAAGTCTCTGAGATGAGGGTCGTTAAAGTAAGCTTAGAAGAGGTGAGGAAGATTGGAAGCATAGACTTAGTTTTCTCGGCGCTTCCTTCGGAGGTTGCGAGAACTATTGAGGCGGAGTTTGCAAAGGTGGGGATACCTGTGATAAGCGATGCTAGCGCTTATCGAATGGAAGAGGATGTTCCGATCCTGATAGCCGAGGTTAACCCAGACCACCTAGGGCTCGTAAAGAAGCAGGCGAAACGAGGATGGAGGTCATTCATAGTTACGAGCCCCAACTGCACTTCAAACGCCCTAATCCTCGCTCTCAAGCCCCTCAAGGATGAGTATGGAATAAAGAGCGTGATCGTCTCGACTATGCAGGCTCTCTCCGGAGCAGGGTGGGCTGGAGTTCCCTCAATGGCAATAACCGATAATGTGATACCGTACATACGGAATGAAGAGGAGAAGGTTGAGCGTGAGGCATTAAAGATTCTCGGAAGCTTCGATGGATCGAGAATAATCCCAGCGAAACTTAAGATCTCTGCGAGCTGCCATAGGGTGAACGTCTTAGAAGGTCACTTGGAAGCGGTCTTCGTCGAACTAGCGTCGAGCGCCGAACCTGAGGAGATTGCGAAAACTATGAGAAAGTTTAGGGGGAAACCCCAAGAACTCGGGTTACCGACAGCGCCCGAAAAACCGATCATAGTTAGGGATGAAGTTGATAGGCCTCAACCCAGGCTTGATAGGTATGCTGGCGGGGGAATGTCTGTGGTCGTCGGGAGGATTAGGAAAGATCCCGTACTTGAGAATGGGATAAAGTTCTTGGTCTTGGGTCATAATACGATAAGGGGGGCTGCTGGAAACGCTTTGTTGAACGCTGAGCTAGCCGTGGCGGAGGAATACGTTTAAACAGGCTTCCAAGTAACTTATTTTAGAGCCTAGTGGGAAGAAGATCGGGATGGCTAAGACGAAAATAGCCGTAACTATTGGAAGGTTAAGCAGAGATCCTGAGACTATTAGAGAGATGGCTTTAGCGGGCGCCAAGATATTCAGGATAAACTTCAGCCATGGAAGTAGGGATGAGTGGCATGAGGTAGCGAGAATCGTTAGAGAAGTCGAGAACGACCTTGGAAGGCATTTCGCTCTCGTGGGAGATCTACCAGGACCCTCAGTCAGACTTGGTACACTCGATAACCCAATTGAAGTGAAAGCGGGAGAGCTCATAAAACTCGTACTCTCCGAGAAAGCTCGTGGTGGAGCTGAGAAGCTAATCCCGCTTCCTAACGAAGTCGCCCTGAGGGCTCTAAGGAAGGGTCATGTGATCTTGATGGACGATGGGTTGGCGGCCTTTCGAGTTGAGGCTGCTTCGAGCTCGGAGGCTGTTCTCAGAGCTTTAACCGACGCGCGAATAAACTCTAGGAAGACTATGGTTATTCAGGGGAGAGGGCTCGATCTCCCAACGATAAGCAGCAAGGAGATAGAGGTTGTGAAGTTCGCCGTCGCCGAGGAATTCGATTACATAGGGCTGAGCTATGTTAGGGGCGAAGAAGATGTGGCCATGCTCAGGGGGATACTGCTATCACTTGGAGCTGAGAACATCTCGATCATAGCGAAGATCGAAGTTCCCGCTGCAGTTAGAAATCTAAATGAGATCGTGAACGCCGCCGACGCGATCCTAGTTGCGAGAGGAGACCTAGGAATGCACTTCCCCTTAGAGGAGGTCCCAAGGCTTCAACGAGAGATCATAAAGGCTTCTATTAATCGGGGAAAACCCGTGATAGTCGCGACTCAGCTTCTGGGCTCCATGATAGAGAATCCGGTCCCAACGAGAAGTGAAGTTGTTGATGTGGTCGCCGCTCTATCTGACGGGGTGGATGTTCTGATGCTAACAAGCGAGACCGCTATCGGAAGATATCCGGTTGAAGCAGTTAGATGGCTTTCAAAGATAATAGAGAGATATGAGCCAACTATTGCGCCTCCGAGAAGAATTCTCGAAGCAGAGGAAGACATCAGGGATAGATTCGCGTCTGGGATAGCGTCGCTCGCCGAGTCCCTCAACGCCGTAATAGTCGTATATACGCTCTCTGGGAGAACTGCACAGAGGATAGCGAGCTTTAGGCCTTCTAAGCTTGTGATCTCCGCATCTCCTAATAAGAGAACCTTGCGCAAGCTCGCTCTGACGCGGGGAATAGAAACTATTGAGGCGGGCTATAAGAGCTATGAGGAGGGATTGAATGAGCTTGAGGGAAGACTGATGAGAGGCGAAATCAATGTGAGAGAACCGACCGTAGTCTTAACCTACGGGATGAGAGAAGAGCTGGTTCACCTAGTTAAGATAATCCACTTAAAGACTGAGACGCAGACCTCAGGCGGCACTCCGTCGAAAACAGCTTAATAATACCCTTCCAATTCTTCCGGAGAGATTGAGAGCTGAAGACTTGGTGCGAGAGATAAGAGAGGACTCCTCGAGCGGAGCTTCACAACTCACGATAAGAGCTGCGAAAATTTTTCTCAAACTACTTGAGGAGCGGACAGGCCTAAGAAGCGTTAAGAAGCTCGCGAAAACTCTCGCTGAGACAAGACCTAGCATGCCCTCGGTAGCTAACATGGCACATAGGATCAACAACCTAGTGGAGGAGCAAGTTTCCCAGGGAAGAGACATCAGCGAAGCCATCGAAGATGCGGTCAGAATCGCCATAAGCGAATATCAAAACGCTTTGAGGACGGTGATCTTGAACGCTTCAAACGAGATTCAAAGATATGATAGTATCTTAGTTCATAGTTATAGCTCGACTGCTGCAGCCGCGATAGAGAAATGTCGAAAGCTTAGAGTTTATGTCACTGAGTCTCGACCGGGATACGAGGGTAGAAGGCTTGCAGAGAAGCTCGCGAGTAAGGGGCATGAAGTAACGCTCATCGTCGATGCGGCTGCTTCCTATATCATGGACAGGAATTTAGTAGATGCGGTCGTGCTTGGATGCGATGCAATCCTAGATGATTGCTCCATAGCGAATAAGATTGGGTCTAAGATGATTGCGCTAGCCGCCAAGGATTCAGGCATACCGGTGAATGTTGTAACAGATTTATGGAAGGCAGCTGTCTATGGGTTCTCACTTGAGGAGCATCCGCCTGATGAGGTTTATATCGGGAGAGCGAATGTGCTCGCTTTAAACCCCTATTTTGAGATCATTCCGCATAGGGTTATAGACTTCTTTATTACCGAGAGAGGAGTTCTTGGACCCCAGGAGCTTATGGACGAACTGAGGGAGATATGGGGACGGGTTGTGCCTAGAGGCGGGAGGAGAGCTAAGAGATTGAGCTTTAAGCATATGAGATAAATCGAAAATCCCTTTTCACTTATTCGCGGATAAACAAGCATAATTTATCAATTAGTATTCCATAAGAGGTGCCATGCCCAAGAAGCTGGGCTATCCATTAATCGCCTTAAATTTCAAGGTTTATCTCGAATCTGTAGGTGAGAAGGCAGTGATTCTCGCGAGGGTGGCTGAGGAGGTTGCGAGAGAGCATGGAGTATCGGTTATGGTCGCTCCTCCTCTGCTGGATCTTGAGAGGGTTGTGAAGAAGGTTGATCTGCCGGTTTTCGCACAGCATGTGGACCCATGCTCCCCAGGAGGCCACACGGGGGCCATAGTTGCTGAGGACGTCAAAGCCGTTGGAGCGGTCGGCTCTATAGTGAACCACTCCGAGAAAAGACTTCTTCTCTCGGATATTGGGAAGGTTCTTGAAAGACTGAGGGAGAATGAGCTTTTATCTCTACTCTGCACCGATACTGTTAAGACCACTAAGGCTGGGGCGGCCCTAGCACCCGACATCTTGGCGATTGAGCCTCCAGAACTTATAGGAACGGGCATACCCGTCTCGAAGGCCAAGCCCGAGCTCGTTACGGGCGCCGTTGAAGCTGTTAAGAGGATAAATCCGAAGGTACACGTTCTCTGCGGAGCCGGGATCTCAACCGGAGAGGACGTAGCGAAGGCGATAGAGCTGGGAACCGAGGGAGTCCTCCTCGCAAGCGCTTACGTTAAGGCGAAGGATCCGAAGAAGGTTCTGGCCGATATGGCAGAGGCCGCTCTGAAAAGCTGGGAGAAGAGAAGCTGAAGTACTAGAGAGATGAATTCAAACCTTCTCGAGAGCACTCAGCCGCTTCTCAGCCATTCTAGATGAAAGCCGGCCTGTCTACCTCTTAGAAGGAGGATAGCCTATATATTCGGGGAAGTTTTGGCTTATGCGAAATGAGCGTCTCGGCGGCGAAGAAGTTTGAGAACTTCTCAGAATGGTTCGATAACCTACTCCTGAAGGCCAGAATCGTGGATAATAGGTTTCCAGTTAAGGGATTTTCGGTCTACATGGATAATGGAGCCTTCATGCTCGATAAGATAAGAGAACTTCTCGAAACGGAGCTCGAGAGAACTGGGCATAAGAAGATGTACTTCCCACTTGTTACCAGCGAGGAGCTCTTCGGAAGGGAAGCCGAGCACATTAAAGGCTTCTCAAAAGAGGTCTTCGTCATAGATCAAGGACCCGGGGAGCAGAAGCTGATCATCAGGCCGACCTCCGAGACAATAATGTATCCTATGTTCAAGCTCTGGATCAGAAGTCATGCGGACCTTCCCTTAAAGATTTATCAGAGCGTAAACGTTTATCGTAGAGAAACCAAGGCGACCAGAGCCCTCTATAGGGTTAGAGAGATACCTTGGAACGAGGGCCATACGGTTCACGAGACGCCGAGAGAAGCTGAAAACCAGGTTAGAGAGGCGCTTGAGATTTATCAAAGTGTCCTAAAGAAACTAGGAATAGGCTGTATGGTGTTTAAGAGGCCGGACTTCGACAAATTCGCTGGAGCCGTTTATTCCTTAGCCTTCGACGCGTGGAATCCTGATGGGAAAGTGAACCAAGTTGCCACGATTCACAATCTCGGGAGAAACTTCGCGAAGGCATATGAAATAGAGTTTGAGAAAAAGGATGGAAGCCGTGGAGTAGCCTATCAGACATGTTATGGGTTTGGGTTTAGTAGAGTTCTCGCAGCTGTGATAGCGCAGCATGGAGATGATAGAGGTCTCGTCCTTCCCCCGGTTATTGCCCCGATCCAGGTCGTGATAATCCCAATACCGTTTAAGGGGCAGGAGAGGCAGATTTACGAATATGCCTCCAAGATAAGGGAGATGCTTTCGGCGAAGTGGAGAACAGCTTTAGATGATAGAGAGGATATCACGCCCGGCGAGAAGTTTTATCACTGGGAGATGCTCGGTGCTCCAATTAGAATTGAAGTCGGACCGAGAGAGGTCGCCGAATCCTCCGCAACCGTTGCTAGAAGGGACACCCTTGAAAGGGTTAAGGTCTCTTTCAAGGAGCTGGTTGACAGAGTAGACGAACTCATGAAATCGATTGAGTCGAGCTTGCTTGAGAGGAGCCAGAGGATAATGATGAGCTTGATCTCAGATGCGAGAAGCATAGAGGAGGTTAAGAAGATCCTGAAGGAGAGGAGGATAGCGAGAATAGAGTGGTGTGGTGAGACCGGCTGCGCTGAGAGGTTAAAGGAAGAAGTAGGAGGAGAGGTTCGAGGGGAGAGGTACGATATAGCTGAGCCGCCGACCAACTCATGTATAGTATGCGGGAAGCAGGCTAGGTCGGTGGTCTATGTCGCGAGAGCCTACTAACCCGCTCTCGAAATCTCCTCAAGCCTCCTTCCTTTGGTCTCCTCGCCGAAAACGCCAGTTATCACTCCAGCGGCTAAGTGCACCAGAGCGAAGACAATGAACGCGTAAAAGACCTCTCCACCGCTCACCCCCATCAGGTACCCAGTCAAGTATGGTGCGAGAATTCCCGCGAGCCTCCCTATACTTGCAGCCGCGCCTGACCCCCTTCCCCTCAGTTCTGTTGGATAAAGTTCTGGAGTATAGGTGTAGAGGCCGGCCCACGCCCCCAGGTTGAAGAAACTTATCACGCAGCTATAGAGCAGGATTAAGCTTACATCTTGAGCTATGGAGAGGAAGAGGCACGCGATCCCAGCCACCGCTAGATAGAATGCTAGAATTGGTTTTCTCCCAACCTTATCTAGTAGCAGGGCGGCGCTGTAGTATCCTGGAACTTGGACCAGAGTTACTATTAAAACCCATTCAAGAGATTTTACTATTGTCAGGCCGAACCTCGGACTAGCGTAGATTGATGGAAGCCATATGAATATCCCATGATATGTGTAAACAAGCGCGGCCCAAAGCATCCATAAGATCAAAGTTCTTCCTAGATAACCCTTTGAGAACAATCTTCTCAAGCTGATCCTTGAAACCGGCTGAGGCTTTAGCTCAAGTCTCTCGGCTTCCTCTACCAGCCTGAACTTTTTAAAGATCGACTTAATCTCTTCTATGCGGTTCTTCCTTTCAAGGAAGCGAATCGATTCTGGCAGATATAAGAGGAGCGGCGGTATTAGGATCAAGGGGATATATGCTGCGTTAAAGGCCATTCTCCACCCGTATTGAGGTATCCAGACGTATCCGAACAAGACTGAAAGTATTGCGCCGTAAACCCATGAGGTCTCAACGACTCCGACGAACCTTCCTCTATATCTTGCTGGAGGATACTCGCTCATGTAGACTCCCGGGAGGGGAAGAGTTCCCCCCAGGCCAAAGCCTGCTATGAGCCTGAATATCGCCATAACCTCGTAGCTAGGTGCTATGCTACAAAGACCTGTGAATATGGATCCTATTAGAACCATCATTATCATCGTAAATTTTCTCCCAACCTTATCGGCTATGAACCCGCTTGAAAGAGCTCCGAGGAACATTCCGACGTACCCAAAACTCGCTAGGAGACCGGCTGCAGCCTTGTCAAGCCCCCATTCCTGGGCTATCGGATATAAGGTGACCGCTATCAGCATGACGTTCATCGCGGTCAGCCCGTAGACTAGACAGGCGAGAGAGAGGAGTATGTAATGGAATCTACGAAGAGGCTGAGACTCCAAAACCTCGATCGCACTCATCCCGAAAACCCTGAAAGTTCTCCGAGCTATAAGAGTTCAGCCGCTAAAAATGGAAATATTAGGCTTGGACGAATTGGTCCAAGAACCTTAGTCTTTTCGCTGGGTGCGGGTGGGTGCTGAAGAGCTCTAGGAGCAGGCTGGGCTTCTCCCGCTTAATCTCCTCCACGAGCCTATCTACATCTCTGTATCCTCTAACGGCGATATCAGGGTCTGAGATGAAGAACATCTTAAGCTGGTTATGAGCCTTCCTCGCGGATCTTGGAAGCCTTCCAGTTGCCATCATGATCTTGATAAGACCTCTCTGAAGACTCCTCGCTCCGTTCTCAACGAACATGGCAGCATGAGAGTCAGCGTAATACTCTCTAAGCCTGCTCATATAGAATATGAAGAGATTGAAGAGGTAGCTTAGGGCTATGAGCAACATCCCTATTAGGAGAATTAGCCCCCCTCCTCCGCCCTCCCTATCTCTGTAGCCCCCGAACCAGCCTGAGAGATAGAGGCTGTATCCAATATAGTAGATTATCGCTGGGACCAAGCTTATCATCATCATTATTATTACGTCCTTATGCTTGAGGTGGCCGAGCTCATGGCCTACGACCGCCTCGACCTCCTCCCTATCAAGAGATCTGAGCAGCCCTCGGGTTACCGCAACCATGTTTCCCGTCAGGGGGCTACCATAAGCGAAGGCGTTTGGAAGATCTATCTCTGCGAGCATAAGTTTGGGCGGATTCCGTAGCCCGCTTTTCTCCGAGATCCTCGCGACCGCCTTGCTAAGCCACGGATACTCCCCCGGCTTAAGCTCCCTAACCCTATAGATTGCGTTAATTATGTAAGGGCCTATCAGCCACTGGAAGAAATGAAAGACCACGACAAAGCCCAGGATTCCATAAATTCCATAGATGGGCATTCCAAGGTATAGCAGAACCGCTGTAAGGATGAGGGTCGCTAAGCCGGTTACGAGCGCCCAGACGCCTATCATCGAGAGCCTAAGCCTTAGGAGAGAAAGCCTGACCCTCTGAGAAACGCCTCCTTCTCGTGCCATCATACTTGCCCTCGATTACCGAAATAACCAGCTCCACCTATTAACCTTGAACCCTAAGAGGGGTATATGTGGGCTTGGACTCTTTAGGTTAGATTTATTTCTTACTTATGCATGAATAATCTCGCGCAGGAGGACGAAGGTTGATGAAGCCTGATCATATAGCATTTTTCGAGGAGGCTAAGCCGCCGATACCGGGAAATGTCTTATTTGAGGCGCTTACTCCGCCTAGGGAGATAGTTTTAGCCGTTAACCCGAGGGTAACCCTCGAGGTTATTGAGGGGGTTTTAAAAGCTGCGAAGGATAGCGAGAACGTGGTAATCCTAGAACTCGCTCTCAGCGAGATGAGCCTTAAAGGAGGGTATACGGGACTTACGCCAAAAGCTTTCGCCGAGAGAGTGAGAAAGGCTGCTGAGAAGGTCGGCTGGTACGGCTACGTCCTGCACGCTGACCACGTGGCCGTGCGGAAGGGAACGGATGAAGAAATCGAGAACGTTAAGAGGGAGTTGAAGGCGAGGGTGGAGGCGGGGTTCACGAGCTTCGCCATCGATGCCTCGCACTTATTCGACTTATCGAAGGACACGGTTCCAGAGCAGCTGAAGAGAATAATAGACGTGGGAACCGAGATGTTCAGATACTTAGATGAGAGAATAGGGCATAGAAATTATGGTAGAGAGGGAGAGGTCGGGGAGATAGGCAAAAGCGAGCTAACCGAGGTTCCCGAAGCCCTTTACTACGTCGAGACTATGAAAAAGAATGGAGTAGACCTTCACTGGCTTGCGATAAATAATGGGTCTAAGCACGGTGTATCGGTGGATGCTGAAGGGAATGTTATCCCTCAGCTGGGGATAAACGTCAAGCGGACTGTGGAGATCGTTCAAGCCTTATGGAATCATGGATATAGAACTAGGGTCGCTCAGCATGGAATAAGCGGGACGCCTCTATATCTGATTGCTGAGAAATTTCCAAAGGGGATGATTGGGAAGGGAAACGTCGCAACCTACTACATGCTCACAGTATATGATATTCTAAGGATCTACGAGCCAGAATTGTATCAGAAGATTCACAAGTGGGTAATCGATAACTACGGTAAGGAAGGAGTCCCAGAAGTCGAGATATTCGTGAAGAATTGTAAATACGCTCTGAAGCAGTTCTTCGACGAGATCGATAAGATAGACGATGAGACAAAGAATGTGATAAGAGCTAGGTCTTATGCCGACACCCTGCTCCACATGAAGGCTTTTGGAATGGAGAAAACCGCAAAAAGAGTTTATGACTACATCCGGGAGAACAATATCGAATATTGGTGAAAAATCGACCTAATAAGCCATTTTTACATAGCGCCCAGGCCAGAAAGAAAATAATTGTAAGAAGGTTTAGAAATCTTCTTTGATCAGCGTTTTCCGCCCGTTAGCCTTACATCTCTGTACGGCCTTGTTTATGATCTCTCTAACGGCTTGGTCTAGACCTTCTAAGGCGTCTGAAGCTAGCCGCATTCCTTCAGGTAAAAGTTCTCTTACCTTCGATTCCACTATAACCCTTTCACGAGGCATAATCTATCACTTGATAATTCCTCGTTTAAGCTGATAATTTAGCTTTATGCTTAGAAGCGGCCGCTCTCAGAAATAGATATATATGGGTTGCCGATCAACCCTCCACCCATCACTTTCAGAGGAAGTTTCCTTGCGGGAGCCTTGGCCAGAGCATAAGAGATGATCTTGAAAGAGTTAAAGTTACGTAGGTCGAAGTTTATGGTGGAGAAGATGACTGTGATTAAGCCGCATATCTTCAGAGCATATGACATTAGGGGAATATATGGTCAGGACTTGGATGAGAAGGTAGCCGAGTTTATAGGACTGGCCTATGGAACTCTTCTCGGAAATCGCGGTAAGATTGTTGTTGGAAGAGACGTGAGGATTAGTGGAGACATCCTAGTTAAGGGAGTTGCGAGCGGATTGTCAAGAGCAGGATGCGATGTCCTAGAAGTCGGGATTGTAACGACCCCGATGCTCTACTTCTCAACAGTTCACTTCAACGCTAGTGGAGGGGTTCAGGTTACTGCGAGCCACAATCCTCCTGAGTGGAATGGGTTTAAGCTTGTGAAGCCTGGGGGCGCGACCTTGTCAGCTGGTGCGGGGATGGAGAAGCTAAAGGAGATGGTACTTAGTCGGAGATTCAAGGAAGCTGATAAGACTGGTTCGATTAGGAGGGTTGATGCATTAACGCCTTACGTGAAGTTCATAGTTTCTAGGTTCAAATTTGATAAAAAATTGAAGATAGCAGTAGACTACTCTAACGGCGCCACAACGGTAGTCTTCCCCAAGATAGCTAGTAGGCTGGGCTTGGAGGTCGAGGGCATAAACGATGTTCCGGATGGAAGGTTTCCAGGCCACCTCCCCGAGCCTACGGAAGAAACCTTAAGAGATCTACAGAAGATCGTTGTGGCTTCGGGAGCGGAGTTCGGTGTGGGCTTTGACGGCGATGGCGACAGGGTGGTCTTCGTCGATGATAGGGGGAGGATAATATCAGGAGATATCACCTTAGCGATTTATGTTAAGCATCTTGAGAAGCAAGGGAAGGTTGTTTACGATGTTTCCAGCAGTAGCGCGGTAAAGGAAGTCGTCCTTGAGAAGGGATGCGAGCCTGTTGAGATGAGGGTTGGGAGGGCCTTCATTCTGAACGCTGTTCGAGAGCTGAATGCCGTGATCGGGGGGGAGAAGAGCAACCACTTCTATTTCCCGGAGATATGGGGGTTCGACGACGCAATTTACGCGACGCTCAGAATGGTTGAGATAGTTGAGAAAACTGGAAAGAAGCTCTCTCAACTCGTGGATGAGGTTCCAAGGTATCCGACGATACCCATTAAGACCTTTGAGTGCCCGGATGAGCTTAAGGCTAAGGTGGTTGAAAAGATCGCAGAACATTATCAACATGAGGGGCTGGAGGTAAGTAGGATTGACGGCGTCAAGGCTTATTTCGAGGATGGATGGGTTTTGGTGAGACAGTCGAACACCATGCCTCAGGTGAAGATGACCGCAGAGGCGAAGACCGAGAAAAGGCTCAGGGAAATAGTTGATCAGGCGGAGATCTTAATCAAAGAGACTATTAGGAGGCTTAGTAGCAGAGGATAGAATTAGGGATGCAGCTTAGAGTCGCCGTCATTGATAGAGAGAAATGTGATCCTAAGAAGTGCGGGTTAGAGTGCATTAGGTTCTGCCCTAAGGTCAGAAGCGGAGTTGAGGTAGTGAAGCTCGGCGAGGATGGATATCCCGTCATAGTTGAGAGCCTATGTATAGGGTGTGGGATCTGTGCTGCGAAATGCCCCTTCAAGGCGATAACGATCGTAAACCTCCCTCAAGAGCTCGAGTTTGACCTAGTCCACCAATACGGCCTAAACGCGTTTAGGCTTTACAGACTTCCATATCCGGAGCCGGGCGCGGTCATAGGACTTATTGGGAAGAATGGAAC
>CAZILE010000011.1:0-14924 GCA_964540045.1 uncultured Nitrososphaeria archaeon
TGGATCATTAGAAGGCTTGATGAGTGCGAGGGAGCTTCCCTTCCCCCGGGCGACGACGCTGCGGACATGATTTTCGAGGGAAGGCTGATAGTCTCATGCGATATGCTCATCGAATTCACCGACATACCCAAAGGAGTGAACCTGAGGGATGTTGGCTTCAAAGCGATAACCTCGGCGACAAGCGATATAGCCGCTAAGGGCGGAAAACCGATAGCATATCTAATCTCGCTCGCCCTTCCAGCCGAGATGCCTGTAGCCGCGTTTCAGGAGCTATGGGATGGATTTAAAGAGGCTGCAGACCTTTATGGCGGAAGGATAATCGGAGGAGACCTAAACTCTGGAAGCGAGATCATAATTGATGTTACGTGCTTGGGGAAAGCCGGTCGAACAGTGTCGCGACTTGGAGCTAGGCCGGGGGACGTTCTCGCGGTAACCGGAGAATTCGGATCGCAGGCCGCAGGTCTCCACGCTCTGTTAAACAATCTCAGAGGAGATCGAACCTCGGAGAAGGTGATTAAGAGTTTCTTAAGACCTGTCGCAAGAGTTAAGGAAGCTTGGGAGCTCGTAAAGATCGGAGCGGTTACCTCCTCTATAGACTCGAGTGATGGATTCGCTGAATCACTTTATGAGTTGGGAAGATTGAATGATATCGGGTTCTTGATCGAGAATCCTCCAATAAGCGGCCACGCGAGAGAATACGCTGAGAAGTTTAATGTAGACCTATTTGATCTCGTGTTCTACGGCGGAGAAGAATATGAGCTCGTCCTAACTTTGAAGCCCAAGCTGATCAGCCAAGCAGTGGAAGCAGTTAAGAAAGCTGGAGGAAGACTGATAATCGTGGGGAAAGCAGTAGAAGAGAAAGCGATCAAGGTCAGGTGGCTTGATGGATGGAGAACCTTGGAGGAGAAAGGCTATCAGCACTTCACGTCTTAATGATTTTTAATAAAACTGCGATAATATAATATGGATACAACCGTTTTCGCATCCCTTATTTCACCCTTCCTGATAGCCTCCACAGCCTCATCTAAGCTCAAATCGGTAACCGATAGATCCTCATCGATCTCCAAGTTTTGTGAACCTCTCCTAAGCTTTCTTGCGAGATAGATGTAGAGCCGCTCACTACTATATCCTGGAGAAGGATAAATCGTGAGAAGATGAATTAGCTCACCGGGCATGTAACCCGTCTCCTCCTCAAGCTCCCTTCTTGCGCAGATTTCAGGATCTTCGCCCGGTTTAAGAGTCCCAGCGGGAATCTCGAGTATATACTCGCCTATGGGGTGCCTGTACTGCTTGACGAAGATTATCCTCTCATCATCTTTAATCGGAATGATCGCAGAGGCACCTCGATGAAGGACGGTCTCCCGATAAATCTTCCTACCCGTCGGGAAGAGAACCTCCTCCCTCTTCAAGGAAACGGCCTTACCCCGATAAACAAGCTCGCTCGAAAGAACCTTGATACGCATTCCCGCCAGAAGCTTTAGAACCCCCTATTTAAACAAGTCTCCCTTTAGACCTCTCTAAGAAATCCCATCAAAAATAATTCTCTCAATTTTCTTCAAACACTTCATGAGGCTGAGAATCCAAGCCTTTGATGCGGGCCCGGCGGGATTTGAACCCGCGACCCCCGGGTTAAGAGCCCGGTGCTCCAACCCTGGCTGAGCTACGGGCCCTCTCAGCTCTTTGACTTTTCCTAGGATTTATTTATGTTTAGTCTCTTCTGTCTTTCTGAATGCGTTTGATGGTAATCGGCATCGACTTGGCGGGGTCAATAAAGAGGATTACGGGATTATGTTTTATGGATTCCAGCTTAACAGTTAAGCTTTCTCGAGCACGCTTTGATGAAGATATTCTCTCATTCATCTCGAGACATGATGCGGATCTCGTTGCGATCGACGCTCCGCTGAGCCTTCCGAGAGGGAGTAGGAGCATGAGGAATTGCGATATAGAGCTTAGGAAAGCCGGTGTACGGCTTTTTCCACCTCTTCTAGGGCCCATGAGAATTTTGACAAAACGCGCAATCAGGCTTAGGAAGATTTTGGAGAAAAAGGGATACGAGGTGATAGAGGTTTTTCCAACTGGGGCTCGCAGTTTTCTGGGTCTTCCGCCCAAGAAGGCCGGGATACATGCTCTTCGCGGAGCGCTAGTCTCCCTCGGCGTTAAGGGAATTCCAGATGACGCCGATCAGCATCTGCTCGATGCTGTTATTTGCTCTCTAGTCGGCCACCACTATCTTAGGGGAGAATACATAGAGTTCGGAGACAGGAGAGAAGGCGTCATAATAATGCCGCAACCCCGTGGCCAGATTATCTGAAGGATGCTCTTCTGCTGACGAGCTTCGGTAAAGGCAGTCTTTTAAAGGGCTTGTTCTCCGTTTCACCTTTTATCCTCCTTATGAGCTGGTCGAGGGACATTTTCTCCACTCCTCCAGTAGCTCTTATCCTGACGCTAAGGAAACCGCTTTCCCTCTCCCGCTCGCCGTAAACGACGATGTACGGAATCCACTCCGTCTCCGCATCCCTTATCCTTTTATCAAGAGATTCATCCCTATCATCTATATCCGTTCTCACCTTAGCCTTCTCAAACTCTTCGAGCAACTTGAAACAGTCTTCGAGATATTCTGGTTTAACTGGAATTAGCCTGACTTGAGTCGGTGAAAGCCAGACCGGAAACATGGGCTTCTCTCCCCGCTCCATCGTCATGTGAGCCTTTTCTAGGAGGGCGTAGATGACTCGCTCGATCGCTCCACTTGGAGAACAATGGAGTATTATCGGATATTCTTCCTCACCGTTCTCGTTCACGTACGTTATCCCATACGATCTAGCATTCTCCACATCTATTTGATCTGTGGAGAGGGCTGCCGCCTTACGTTGGCAGTCAACGAAATTAAACTCCCACTTCAGGACGAAGTAAAAGTATCTCTCGCTCCACATCTCAGCCAGGACGGGTTTACCGAAGAGATTCACGAGCTCGAAGACGAAGTCCTTGTTCTCTTCATAGAAGTCTTTTGTGAACCTTATCGCCATCTCCAGGTCCTTTCTCGTAAAACCTATGCCCTCCATGACCTCTAGGCTGAGCTTAAGCCGCCTCTTCATCTCCTCCTTCGCCTGCTTAAGATCCTTGCACATCGCGTGAACATCTGGCATGGTGAAAGCTCTAAGCCTCTTCAATCCAACGAGCTCTCCGCTCTTCTCCCTCCTGAAACTGTATCTAGTGAGCTCGTAGAGCCGTAAGGGGAGATTCCTGTAAGATAGATTCATGTCCTTCGCTATCAAAAATTGGCCGAAACATGCGGCAAACCTTAAGAAGTATCGTTTATCTTCTGCCGGAATGACGTATTGTCTGGCCGGAAACTTGTGAAGATATTTTCTCAGGCTTGGGTGGTTCATGTCATACATTATCGGGGTCTCGACCTCTATTCCACCATACTCCACGACCTTATCGGTCACGTATTGCTCGAGTAAGCTTTTGATCAGCCTCCCCTTAGCATACCACCTGAGATTCCCAGGATCGCTCGCAGGCTCGTAGTCGGCTATCTCAAGCCTCTTCATTAGAGAAACGTGAGGAGGCTGCTCTAAAACTGCTCTAGACTTCTGAATTTCGTATCTCGCAAATGCCTCAAGGTTCTCATGCTCCTTAAAATCGAAGTCTTCCACAGGGATCATCTCACCCTCAGGGGTAAGGATATACCAGTAGGACTCCAGCTTCTCCTCCATAAGTAGGGCTTGCGGAACCTCCTCGACCTTCTTCACCTCAGCTGCCTCATAGCTTCTAAGCTGCTCGGCAAGCGGATGACCCTTGATGGCGATTACGAGCCTCTTGTTCCATCCGAAGGGAGCGGAATGGGCTTCTAGGCCCAGAGACCTGGCCTCTTCTCTCATGGTCTTTAGAATCTGAAGGGCGTCTCCCGGCGAAGCAAGGTTTGCGCTTAGGTGAGCGTATGGGTAAATCACGAGCTTAGAGACTCCGAGCTTTCTCATCTGCTCAGAAGATTCAAAGATAGCTTTTCTGGCAAGGTTGACGTCGTCGCCCTTCTCAACGCATGTAAGGAGAAGTAAAGCGTCATCAATCCTGTAGACCTTCTTTTCGGCTTCCTCGTAAATCGAGCTCTCAGGCCTTATCGGCTCATACTCGACATAATCCACGTGAAGTTGAAGAACCTTCATCCAGAAATCACCTCAAGAACTATATCCTGCTATAACGCATTCTCTCAACCTTACGCTCTTCTTTAGTCAGCTTTTTAAATTGCTTCCAGTGAACCTCGCAGAGATAAGCTCTTCTTCCATGTTCCTTTAACTTCATGCTCGATGGTATTCTCTGAGATGAAACTGATTTAACTGCTTTCCCCCCGCATCCCACCACTGAGCATTCAACTCCCTTCGAGACCTTACCCATGGATCACCACCGGAAACTAACTCCCTGAGCGAGGGCTCATAGCCCGCTTACCATATTCTTATCCATCTGCTCCGAGAGAGGTTCTAGTATGACTACGCCCTCAACGGGTCTTATCTCGAACGTGTAGATCGCCGAGTCCACCTTGCTCCACCTCATCTTCCTCACATAGATGGTCTTGAGAAGCTTTCCATAAAACCTAGTGAGCCCGAGGACTATCACTCCTGATGAGAGGAACTCCTCAAACCCGAACCTGCTCAGCCTATTCGATCCGGTCGGTATGTCGCATGTAAGCATCGTTGTCGCTCCGAACCTTTCCTCAATCGTGTTAACTATCTCCCTCAAGTACTCTCGGATCACGAGTTCGTCTCTCGCTCCAGCTGCCAGCGCCGAGATCGGGTCGAGAACAATTCTACTCATGTTCCTCCCCCTGGCGATCCTCGCGAGGGCATCAACGAATGCTTTACTCTCTTTCCCGAATCTTTTGAGGTCTTCAGCGTATAACCTCAGCTCGAAGGGATGGAAAATTCCTTGGTCAATATATTCCCAGAGGTTCCATCCAAGTGATAGCGCGCCCCTCAGAACGCCCTCAATTCTCTCATCCAGCGAGACATAGATGCACTGCTCGCCGTTCTTCAGCCCTTCTAAAAGGAATTGGAGGCTTAGAATAGTCTTCCCCACTCCGGTCTCGCCTGTTACAAGATACGTTCTTCCCTTAAGCAGTCCTCCACCTAGCATTTGATCGAGCTTCAATATACCTGTCGAAATCCTTTCAAACGGTTCCATCAGCCCGGCCTTCACGAAGATTAAATGCGATAAAGCTCTTAATGAATAATTAGGTTAGAAACCTGCCATTCTCGTAGATGAGATCGCCGTCGCCGTAAACTCTACCTCGCCTGAGATCGAGGATCAAATCCCAGTGAATTGAGGATTTGTTCATCCCACCGGTTTCGGGATATGCTGCCCCGAGCGCTAAGTGCATGGTCCCTCCAATCTTCTCATCTAAAAGGATCTGCTTTGTGGGCTTGTCTATGCCGTAGTTTAAGCCGAAGGCAGCCTCCCCAAGCCTTCTAGCCCCCTCATCCGTCTCAAGTATTCTCCTCAGCTTATCCTCTCCCTTCTCCGCCAAGGCCTCCACCACCCTGCCCCTCTCGAACTTTAGCTTCACTCCCTCAACTTCGAACCCTCCCCAGACTGCTGGAAAACTGAACCTTACATATCCCTCGACTCCTTCCTCGATGGGGGCGGTGAAAACCTCTCCCGCGGGCATGTTATGATGACCGTCGTCATTTATCCACTTTCTTCCACCAACCTTGATCAGCAGATCCGTGTCCTCGGAAATGACCTTAAGCTCATCGATCTTGCTCAACAGGTTCACGATCCTGGCTTGTAGCTCAGCCTGCTTCATCCATGCGTTGACCGGATCCTCTCGATCCACCATACATGCTCTAAAAATGAAGTCCTCGTACTCGACGGGCCCCATCCCCGCCTCTTGGGCCAAAGCGTTCGTGGGATAGATGGAAACATTCCACCTAAGCTCTCCAGCCGCCTGCCTTCGCATAAATATCTCTGTCAGCTCAGCTCTAGCCGCTCTCCTGATCTTGATCTTCTCAGGATCGATGCTTATGAGCGGCTTCGTGTGACTATGAGATATTATTGAGATCGAGACGTCAACCCTTTCCTGAATGAACTTTTCTATCGGGGATAGATGCTTTAGAACCCTTTCATCGGCATACTTGTAAAATATCTCCTCGATGGAGCTGTCGCCCAGCATCACGTGAGGGTAGCCTCCCATGCTGGTAACGATTCTAATCAGTTCTCTGACGAGCGGCAACGCCTCGATTTCCGCTCGAATCAAAAGTTCATCGCCCGCTCTAACCGAGACGCTATACTCGGTGATCAACTTAGCTAACCTAGAAATTCGCGGATCCACCATAGAGGAAAACCATCTCATCTAGCCTTTAAAGATTTGAAATTCGAGGCAAATATAAGTAGGGGAAAAAGTCACTCTCGGAAATCTTTTACGGCCGAGATTACCCTCCTACACCTATCCAAGCTTTCCTCAGCTATAGTTCCCGTTACTATTATGTCAGCTCCGGCTTTAAGAGCCTCAACAGCGTCTTCAGGCCGTCTAATCCCTCCACCGACAATCAGCGGTATCTCAACGGCTTTTCTAACCGCTTTTATAGTGGGAGCAGGCAAAGGCTTTTTGGCTCCTGAACCTGCCTCCAGATAGATGAATCTCATCCCAAGGTATTGGGCTGCGAGAGCATAGCATGCCGCAACCTCTCCACGATCTGTTGGAAGTGGGAGGGCTCTGCCCATAGCCGCTACAGCGGTATCTCCTCCGAAGACGAGGTAACCCATTGGGATCGCCTCAAGGCCGTACTGGCTTACGAGGATTGCTCCCTGGGACTGGGCTCCTATTATGAAGTAGTGGTCAACGCTGTTGAGCAGGCTCATGAACCATATCGCGTCTGCGTGCCTGGTTATGCTCGTAACGTTGTTTGGGAATATTATTACCGGGATCGATACAGATTTTTTTATCGATTTGACAAGCTCATCCATTGCGGATTGGGAGAAGAAGGTTGAGCCGCCCACCATTATCGCATCCGACCCAGCTTCCTCGACCTCTTTGGCCACCGACGAAGCACTTTCAGGAGAAATCTCCTCAGGGTCGATCAAGAGTAAGTGCAGTTTTTCTCCAGCCTCAAGCTTCTTCAACAGATACTCCTCAACTCTCCCTACTCTCAAATGCCTCATGAGATTCACCCTGCCCCTCAGGCTTAGGCAAACCCATTTCAGGTTGCTCGGAAGACGGCTTGGTTTCAGCCGACTCCTGAGCCGAAACTTCAATAGGCTTTCTGGCTCCGGTTATTATGTCATAGAATTCCGCGTAAGCGTCAACAGGCATGTAGGAGGGAAGCCATTTAACCTCCGCGCTCGCTCCACAATTTCCGCAAATGACTCTCGCGCTGTCAGATCCTTCCTCATGGTACACAGCCACGGCTAACTCGTTGCAGAGAGGGCAAGTGAATATCTTAGGGAACGGCTTAATCACCCGCTTGATTATCTTCCTCCTTCTACGGCCCATGGCATCTCACATCCTCCAACTACGCTTGACAGTCCTGATTTTTAAATTACATGTAGCTAAATAAATATTAGAGCTGGGAAGCGGGGGCATGAGATCGGATGCGAAATCAGGCCAGAGTGGGGCTGGTAACCCTAGATCTAAGGTTTACCTTCATGGTTAAGAAGGCCGCTCAAGAATATCATATAACAGTCGTTCATGTAGTGGATTCTAAAGAGCTTCCCCTCGACATCGAGGTGGTGATAGCCAAGCGGAGTGAGGGTCTCATGATAGATCGCGGAACCATACTTTATATGGAGGACTTCAGCTCGGTGGAGGAACTCGTTGAAAGAGCATTAGAGATCGCCCTTATAGGATTAAAGTATAAGATGGCGGTAGCGGCGATCGACCCCGGGAAAAATCTTGGAGCAGCATACCTTCTTGATAACGTTATCTTGAAAACTAGAAAGTATGGTCTGGTAGACGATCTCGTGGAGGATGTTGAGAAGTTTATGAGAAGGCATGAGGAAGCAGAGAGAAGATACGTTATTGTGGGAGCTGCCTCCGACTTTGAGATCGTCAAGAATATTCTCAGGAAACTTGAGAGTAAGTTAAGGGGTCATGAAACAACTATAATAGTCTGTGATGAGTCATTTACGAGTAGGGGGATGATCCCTAAGTTTAAAGGGATGAGTAAGGATGAATACTCTGCCTTGATTCTATCTCTGAAAAACATTCTGAGGTTAGAGTAGGTGGTCGAATATGCCGAGCGTCAGGATTAAGAGAGGGAATACGCTACTTCTTCATGGCCCGGCTTCAGCCTTACTTGTTGAAGGACAGGCTTCGGTCTTGGGTTGTCCTCTATCTTCAAGAAGGAGGCTTATTGTTAGGGGGTGGAGGTCCAGACCCATTTATGCTGAGAAGAATTCCGTGATAGACATCGCTTATGGTGAGAACGGAGGATATGAGCTAATCGAGGGAGATGCTGTTCCAGAAGAGTGGAGGGCGTTTGCTGAGAAGATCTCTAAGAGGTCGCCGAGAGTATGCGTTTATGGTGGAGCTGACTCTGGGAAGACGACGCTGGCCACCCTTCTCGTCAATGCCCTAGTTAAGAGAAACGGTCTATCGGTGTACTTGGATCTAGATCTCGGTCAGTCGAATATCTGCCCTCCAACAACGATAGGATACGCGGCCATTAGATCTCCTATTCCGGATGTCTCCTATCTGAGGATGGAGCTGGGAGAGGTAGCTGGCTATACTTCTCCAACGCCCCTCATCGAGAAGCATCTTCAAGCAGTTAAGAAGCTCGCGGAAAATCTCCTAAAAAGCTATCCGGAGGCAAGTATCTCGATGGATCTCGACGGGTGGGTCTCGGGGGAACAGGCAGTAAAGCATAAGGAGAGGATGCTGGAGATCTTGAAGCCGAATTTTCTGGCCTTAATCGGAGATTCTCCGGAAGAGATTAAGAAAACCTGTGAGAAACTTGGGATACTATACGAACAGCTTCCTCCACCGAGGAATATCAGGAGAAGGGACCAATCTGCTAGGAAGAGGCTTCGAGAGATAGCCTATGAGAGGTTTCTAAGAAAATCTGTTGTCAGGAAGATTCCAGCGAGCTGGATTGAAATGAAGACCATTACGGATAGGAGCGGACCGAACGAAGTTAAGGAGCACGCTAAAGCCCTGATTCAAGCTTATGCAGAGAACTCTGGAGAGATATTTGACCGTGATGTAGCCGAAGCCTTAGAGGAGCTTGCCAAAAGACGTATTGGAATCCTAAGCTATCTCAGAGACCTCACAGGAAGGTTTGTTGGAATAAGCTTACTCGTGGGCTTAGATCTTAGGAGAAATTTCGTTAAGATACTAACTCCCTATCAAGCTCAAATCAAGGAGATTATTCTAGGGGCCATACTCTTATCAGCGGATGGAGAGGAAATATACTCAGATCCTAAGATCTTCTCTTTAAACCGCATGGGATGAAAAGCTGCTTCAAGCTCTTCTACTCGTTGATTTTAGGCTGTAGAACCTTTATGGACTTAACAAGACCAGCTAGCTCTAAGTTTCTGGCGTTTTCGGGGGGTAGCGCTGCGATATCTCCTGCTTTAAATGGGCCGTAGGTTTCCAGATCTATTCCAACGAACTGAGGAGCATCCTTAAGGAAGTATACAACCTCGTATTTTGAACCTACCTTTTCCCAGTCTTGATAGGCGATGGCTGTAACAAGCTCTCTAACACTCTCCCTATATTCCTTGACCAAGCTTGCTAGACGTGGATAGATCCTCCGCTCAAAGATGAACAAGTTCTCCAATGCTTCCCCCTTAATTGCGCTTTCAACTAACTTTCTTAATCTTAACTCGAAGATCTCTTGAACAAGTCTTGTAACAGCTTCCACGGCAGCCTCCCTCAGCTCAAAGGTGAGCGACTCTCTATCAGAAACCCTAAGATAGTGTTTTATGCTTCCAACATACTCTCGGAGCTTCTCCGCTAGGTCGTCGGGGAGCTTCGCCAATCCCCGTTCATTTCTTTCCTTCCTCCAAGCATCCATGAGAACCTCGTAAACGTCTTTCTCCGGGTTAGAGGCCATGTCGCTGAGATGTTTAACTTAGCCTCGTTTAAAGTTTGGCTTCGTCAAGCCTATTAACTTTCTCGATGTTGTCCAGCTCCGATTCCTCCGGCTTCTCTATCGAGAGAAAGGCGTCTAAAATCTCCTTAGCAACCTCTTCGGAGGTTAGCCTAGCGCTCATCGCCAAGATGTTCGCATCATTCCATCTTCTCGCGCCTCTAGCCGTCTCGGCATCTGGACATAGAGCTGCCCGAATCCCCCTAATCTTATTCGCCGCGATCGAGACGCCGGTTCCAGTATAACATATCACCACGCCGAAGTCCACTGACCTCTCCACAACCTTCTTAGCCACCTCGACGGCTACATCCGGCCAAGGCTCCAGCTTACCTGACTTAAGCGCTCCGAGTTCCTGGACAATATAGCCCTTAGACTTCAAATAGCTGGCCACGACCTTGGCGACATGATATACATCATCTGATCCAACGGCTATTCTCATGGCTCCAACTCTTTCGGAGAAAGCTTTAAGCTTATGAAGATGAAGCGTTACGGTAAGGACGCAACCCCTCTACATAGTAATATTATGGCAGCTGCCAGCGGAAGCTTCACAATCTTCTTCGAAGTAGGCTCCAACTTAAAGTCCTTAACCCTAAGCACTTCAGATCTTATCACCCTAACATGTATCTCTTCATCCATCGGCAAGGCGACGGAATCCCACATCGGATCAAAGCCATCGAGCTCATTTGGATCAAAGAGCCGCGCCCTTAACCCAGTCTTGCCATTTAGAGAGTTTCCAAGCCTGATGAGCCTATGTGTATCCTGCGTTACGACTACATCAATATGCGATGCAGCGCTCTCCCTAGCCGCCTCGGCTAAAAGCATCGCTGCTGATGGCTTCAAAGCGCTCCACGGGATCTGGTCGTTCAGCAACTTTCCCGCCCTCTTAAGTTCTTCTTCGATCGAGTAAGCTCTCTTATCCTCGGTGAGCATATAGATCGCCCCTGGATCAGCGGCCATTATAAGCTGAAACGCAGATCTAGCTATTCTTCCCCTCCAGCCCGGGTCGGCGAGATCTGGAGCGATCTCCGTTTTTATTCTCCTGCCCCTAAAGCCGAGCATTCTAAGGTCAAGACCTGTTCCCGTAATGTAGTCGATTATCTCCTTCCTCTCCTGTTGACTCATGTCCAGTACATGATTATCTGAGACTATCACGTGATAGCCCCGATTCCCCGAGAAGGCCGTTCGAATTTTCTTGAACCCGAGGTCATCCTCGAGAATCTCCAGAAGCTTCCTAGCCTCAACCCTAGCGCTTTCTAAGCACTCATCGCAGACCCACTCAACTTTCTCTAGGGGACCTCCGCATTTAGAGCACTTCTCAGCATCAACAGGATAATCAAGCAGACAGCTCCTACATACCTTGAAATCGTGCTTCTTCTTGCACGGGGTCTTCAGGTGGTCGGCATCGATATCGAAGGCGAGTTCAGCCCCCAGCCAGCCCTTCTGATCCATAGGGGCTCTCGGGTACTTATAGAAGGCGGATGAATGGTATACGTGAAGAGGAGCTCTCTCGACAAGCATCTCCCTAAGCTCCCTCGGGCTGCTGAAACTGATGTGCCTGACCATCATCTTCTCGACGAAGGTGAAGTAGCCGAACTCCCTCTCTTGAAACCTTTCAGGAACATATACTTCTCCTCCGCTCTCAAAGTAATACTTCTTGAAAAGCCTTTGAACGAACCTCGCGTCCTCCTCTCCTATGAAGCTCATATCTTTCTATCCCTTCTCAAGCGAGGAGTAAATGATATAGGCCAAGATTGCTATGAATATTACGATCGCGAGCCAGAACAAGCTTCTGTAAGCCATATCTAAAAAGGCATCAAGGCTCATTCCGCAGCTAAGGCAGCTATCCTAAATTTTAAAGTTATCCACGATCTCTCAAAATCACAAGCCTCCCTCATCAACTCCTCCTACTCAGCCCGAGTATCGGAAACCAGTATCGTTAAGTCCCCGACATTCGTGTTCGTTGGCCCCGTGTATATCACTCCGCCAACCAAGTTAAAGAACTCATTGGAATCGTTTTCCTTGAGGAATTTTACGGGGTTAAGCCCAAGTTCGATTGCGTCTTGATATGTCTGAGGATCGGCTATCGCTCCGGCGGCATCAGACACCCCGTCAATTCCATCCGTTCCGACGCTCAGTATCACAGAATTGCTCAGACCCCTTAGCTTGATCGAGGAAGCTAAGACAAGCTCCTGATTCCTTCCTCCCACACCCCCTCCTCTAACAGTAACCGTATACTCGCCCCCGAGAATTAACGCGAATTTCCCTCTCCTTCTCTCAAGCTCGCGCAGTATCCCAGCTAGGAAAAAACCTATCTGGGATGCCTCGCCCTCAGCGAACCTGCTTAATATCCTACACCTAAATCCTCTTGAGCGGAGATAGCGGGAGGCGTTCTTACACGCATCGCTTACGTCAGCAATTATCAAGTTCTCGATTTTCTTGAAGGCTTGGTCGCCGGGCTTGGGGGTCTCCTCGATCTTGCCCTCAACTCCGTTGAAAATCCTTTTCCTGACATTCTCCGGAACCTTGTCCCAAAGGTCATACCTCTTCAAAATGTCGTAAGCATCCTTGAAAGTCGTTGGGTCAGGCGAAGTCGGTCCTGATCCTATACATTCTATCTTGTTTCCGACTACATCTGAGAGTATTATACTGATCACCCTAGCCTTCGAGAGCTTTTTACCCAACCATCCGCCCTTAATTAGGGATAAATGCTTCCTGACAACGTTTATTTCATCTATCGTCGCGCCGCTCTTGAGTAAGAGTCTCGTCGTGATAATCTTGTCCATCAAAGTTACTGGAGGAGCTGGAAGAGATAGCATGGCGGATGCGCCACCCGAAAGCAGGAAGATTACTAGGGTTTTTTCCGAAACCGCTTCGGCCCACTCAATCATCATCTCAGATGCCTTTACGCTAAGCTCGCTTGGAATCGGATGACTTGACGGGATGACATCTATCTTCCTAAGATTAATGTTTTCGCAAGGCTTACTTAGGGAGACTATCATTCCACCGGAGATCTTATCCTGAAGAAGCCTTTCCACATACTCCGCCATCTTCACCGAAGCCTTTCCAGCTCCTAACACGACTAACTCTTCAAACTCTTTTAGATCGAGCTTCAGCGAGTCTTTCACTATAAGATTATCATTCTGAACCCTAATCCTCTTCATGAAATTCTCCGGGATCACGCTCCTAATCCCAAGTTCCGCAGCTCTCAGGGCGTTCTCCCAAAGGCTCGAAAGCCTCCCAGACCTCATTTCTACGAGGTCATCGAAATTCTTTATCAGGCTCACCCGATAAGACATTCATCATAAAATCCTTATTGACTAGGCATAAAGTATTTCCCATTGGCATGATGGGTTTCATTTCTAAAAAGGCTGTCATTCGAGGGAGAATACTGGGATCAGCGACGGTTCTTGGGAACTCCATAGTGGGAGAGGATACGCTTATAGACGATTTAGTCTGTATAGGTTACCCCAAGAGGAGTAAGATCTTGAATACTATGGGCGGAATCGAGGAGCTCGACAAACTCAGCGTCGGAGCTAGAATCGGGGCCGGATGCTTGATCAGAAGTCATTCTATAATCTATGAGGGGGCCGAGGTTGGAGATGGGGTGGAGACGGGTCACGGGGTCTTGATCAGAGAGCAATCTAAAGTCGGCGTCAAAAGCAGGATAGGGAGCTTTAGTCAGCTTGATGGAAGAGTTGAGATAGGGTCAAATGTGAACATTCAATCCGGAGTATACCTCCCCCACCTGACCATAGTGGAGGATGAAGTCTTCATAGGACCAGGGGTGGTGGTTACCAACGATCCCTATCCTGTCAGCAAGAGACTTACCGGCGTTAGAATTAGGAGAGAAGCCGTGATCGGGGCGGGAGCTGTTCTTAAAGCTGGGATCGAAGTAGGAGAGCGATCCGTTGTCGCGGCGGGTGCGGTGGTAACTAGAAATGTCCCACCGAATGTCGTTGTCATGGGTTGTCCAGCTAGGGTAATGATGAGCAGAGAGGAGTATGAAAGCAAGAAAAAGAAGCATGAAGGATAGCTTAGTTGCTGGAGCTTAAGATATCTGATATTATGAGAGCATAGATCCTGGCGGCTGCCATGAGATCTTTAATCGAAACCCATTCATCAACGGTATGAGCCTGCTCAATGCTTCCCGGCCCGAGAATTATCGAAGGTATTTTGGCCTCATTCACTAAGAAGCCCATGTCGCATGTCGCTTGAAATCCTCCAACCTCAGGCGCTGCTCCTAAGACCTCTCTTCCAGCTTTAGCCGCGGCCATAACTATCCTAGACCTTGAATCCGTCTCCGCGGGAGGAATCCACCGCACTATCCTCAGCTCGGATCTAGCACCATGTCTCCAGGCAGAGCTTTCAGCCATTCTCCTTAACTCGTTCACGACGTTTTTCAACGGCTCTCCGGGCAGAACTCTTCGATCCACTATAACCTCGGCCCTATCAGGTATAACGTTATCTTTCTCGCCGCCCCTAAGGATCGTTGCGGCCGCTGTCGGTGAGCCTAAAAGGGGGTGAGATTTCTCGGAAAGCTTCTTAGAAAGTTCTCCGACTCTGAGCGCGAAGTCTGAGGCGGCATAAAGAGAATTTACTCCGCGATCTGGGGTGCTGGAGTGAGCTTGCCTACCGAAAAAGTTCACGGAGATCACAAGCCTCCCTTTATGAGCTATGCAGATTTGGAGGTTCGTGGGCTCGCCTACTAAGGCGTAGTCAGCCCTTAGTCCTCTTGCTATAAGTCTTCTGACCCCCTGCGACTCGACCTCCTCGTCTGCGACGGCTGCGAAGACTAACTCCCCATTAAGCAGTAAACCTGAATCAATTATTGCCTTTAGAGCTCCA
>CAZILE010000012.1:0-14507 GCA_964540045.1 uncultured Nitrososphaeria archaeon
GAGCTGTTACGAAAGAGATCCAACCCTGATTAAGACGAACCTAGGAGGTTTTCTGCTCTTCTTATATTTTCACTTCATCGTTGATTTTTGAGAGATGGGTGAATCTTCCAGATACTATGATCTAGGTCCAAATAACCGTAAGCAGATCGCCGCCGATTTATTGAGTAGCTATCTGCTTACTTCTTCTCCGCTCTCAGCTTTGCTTTAAGCTCAGGCATGGTGAGCCTATCAACCATCCAATTTTCCTCAGGAACTTCATGGATTATAACCCAGGCGTAGTGTTGAGGCTGCTTCGTCTCACTCACGATCAGATCAGTCACCTTACGGCTCAACTCAGCTTTCTACTCACCCGAAAGAGCGCCTTTTCCGAAAAACATCATAACTAAGGGCAAAAATAACCACTTGTCGGAAAATCGACCCTACATGTTTAAAACCATTTTTTCCGAAAGACGTTCTATCATATTACTGATTGTTGTGGTGGGTGGCGGTCTTCTCGCTTCCTGATCAGCTCAGCCTCCTTTCCCATGGACATTCTGGAAGCCATGGTCTGGTGAAACTTAGGGCTTCTTTAAGTCTAATATCGTTACGTAGGTGAAGTGACCTGTTCCGCCTACATTGTGTATTAGAACTCGACCCTGCTTTATTGGAGCCTGTCTGCCCCTCTCCACCTCCTGCCTGAGCTGCCTAACCGCCTCATAGACCATTCCTAGACCTGAGGCGCCTATCGGATGTCCCTTCGCCTTCAGCCCACCATCCGTGTTGACTGGAATCACTCCGCCGATGTATGTCTGTTCCTCCCTAGCGAGAAGATAGCCCTTCCCCCGCTTTGCGAAACCTAAGTCCTCATATGCTATGATCTCGGCTATTGTGAAGCAGTCGTGAACTAAGGCTAGGTCGAATGACCTCACCGGATCGTTCACCCCAGCTTTCTTATACGCTTGCTTTGCCGCCTCAACCGCGCTCTCCAAGGAGAGAAGACTCTTCCTCATGGTTATGTTCGCCGTCCCGGTCGCGATGCCCTGAGACCTCACCCAGATAGGCGTATCCGTGAGCTTCGACGCGACCTTTTCAGACGCTATTATCGCGGCGGCTGCGCCATCAGTTATGGGGGAGCAATCATACAACTTCAGGGGCCACGCGACATATCTCGACCTTAAAACGTCCTCAATGGTTATCTTCTTCTGAAACTGAGCTTTGGGATTCATCGAGCCGTAGTAATGGTTTTTCACAGCTATCTTGGCCAGATCCTCCTCGGTAGCTCCATACTCTTGCATATAAGCTGTTGCGAAGAGAGCATAGTATGCTGGGAAGGTTAAGCCGAAGCTCTCAAACTCCCAGAAGAAGTTTCCACCTCTTCCAAGAAGCTCGACAACTTGTGGAGTTGGAAGCTCATTCATCCGCTCAGCCCCAACTGCCAACGCTATGTCCGTATAGCCCGACTCAACCGCCATACATGCCACCGCCAGAGCCGCGCTACCTGACGCACATGCCGCCTCAACCCTCAACCCGCCCTTTGGATTCAGGCCAGCATATTCGCATACTATTGGGAGAGGGAAGAATTCTCCACTCCAACCTCCAACATTAGCAAAGGCCATGAAACCCACATCCTCTCTGCTAACACCCGCATCCCTCAACGCGTCCTCAACCGCTTTGAAGGCAAGTTCAGGAAGCTGATGCTCTAAATCCCTCCCAAACTTCGTCATCCCCACGCCGATAATTGCTACGGTCATCCCTAACCCTAAAGCTGGATACCATTTAGACCTTTTCTCCTAAAGCTTCTATGGAAGAGTTTTTATTCGAGGTCTAGGGTTGCTGAATAAAGCATGAGTGTAGAGGCAGTGATCTTCGATCTGGATGGAACTTTGATAGATGTGGGTCTCAGGGTAAGTGAGGCGAAGAGAGACTTCATTAGAAGATTAAGAGAGATTGGTATAGGCTCTGAGATGATTGTTCCCGAGAGACCTGCTGAGATAATCATAACTTATGTTGAGAGATATCATGGGATGGAGAGAGGATTTTTGATGAAGATTCTTGAGAAAAGCTTTGAACCCTATGAGCTCGAGGCCGCTAGGAGGGCGAAGGCCAGGGATGGAGTGAAGCAGGTCCTCGAGAAGCTTAAGCTTATCGGGTGTAGGATAGGGTTAGCGTCTAATAACAGCAGGAGGAATGTTGATATCATCTTAAAGAATCTTGGGATAAAGAAGCCCTTTGATGCGATAGTTACTAGAGAGGATGTAAGAAGACTGAAACCTCACGAGGAGATCGTGGTGAAAACTGTTAACATGCTTAAGACCGCCCCTTGGAGATCCCTTTACGTCGGAGACTCGATTGTTGACGTGATCGCTGGAAAGCGAGCCGGAGTCCATGTTGCGGCCATAACCGGAGGCGCCGACTCCAGGGAGAGTCTTCTAAGAAGCGGTCCAGACTATCTGATAGATGAGCTTGAGGAGGTTTTCGAGGTCATAAGGCTTCTTGAGAGGCGAACTTTTTAGGGGGAAGCTCCATCAGCTTTTAGAAGGCCTATGGAGAAAATCATCCCGGATACCAGCGTGTTGATAAAACGAGTTTTAACTAGGCTGATTGAGTTGGGCTCCCTCAAGGAATGCGAGATCATAATACCTTTAGCTGTCATAGACGAGCTTCAAGCTCAAGCATCGAGAGGCAGGGAGATCGGGGTGAGGGGGCTTGAGGAGCTGAAGAATATCCGAGAGCTCGCAGAGGGGAAAGGAGTTAAGGTAAGGTTCTCCGGCGAGAGGCCGAGCCTCGAAGATATCAAGCTTGCTAGAAGCGGCAGGATTGACGCTCTGATAAGGGATGTGGCTAAGGCAGAGGGCGGTAAGCTCTATACCTCAGACTATGTTCAAGCCTTAGTGGCCGAGGCCGAAGGCGTACCCGTGGAATATATAGAACCTTATGAGCGGGCGGAAGAGTTCAGCTTCCAAAGCTATCTGAGACCGGATGCTCTCAGCCTTTACTTGAGATCAGGCTCCCCGCCCTACGCAAGGGTTTTGAAGAATGGAAGAGTGGAGACTATTAGGCTCGGGGAAAAAGAATGCGATGAAGATCTATTGAATAAGATCTTGGAGGAGGTCATGGCGGTTGCCAGGGTAAAAGAGGAAGCCGATATAATCCTCCTCAAACCCGAGGCAATAATCTTGGAGACAAGCGAATATAGGATAAGCATCTCCAAGCCTCCATTTTCAGATCGCCTTGAAGCAACTATTCAGAGAAATATCCTTAAGCTGGTTTCAGAACAGGAGCTAATAGAGCCGATAATTCGGGAATGCGTTGAGGGACCCCATGGAATCCTTCTATTAAACGCTGACAAAGTTTACAGTTTCCCGATAGCAGAGAGAATTGCTGAGAGGCTTCAGGAAAATGGGATGAGAGTCGAGATCATGGGCCATGGGAGGAGAACATCCTCCTCAGTGCTTTACCACGGACCGCTTGAAGGAGACCTGGAGAAAACCGCGGAGTTCATACTCGCAGATCCGCCGGACTACCTAGTGTTCGATGAAATAAGGAAGCCAAAGGACCTTAAGATAGTCAAGGAATTTAGATCAGCAGGATCAGGCGTCATAGCCTTCTTAACCTCAACATCTCTGAGATCCGCGGTGATAAGGATCTTGGAAGCCATTAAGCCCTTTAATTTACAGGAAATCTTCGATAAGATAATGCTTATGAAATGTTGTGAAGCCTCAGAGACATATACGCTGTCGACTACGATTAAGACCCCAGCTGGATTAAGCTCGGATTTCGAAGCCCTGCCGGTCATTGAGATGGACTGCAATGGAAAAAAGCGTTATGAGATATACGAGGTAGGCGGCTCTCCGGTCATCGTCGACCTAAGCGAGTTATTCGATAGACTGAGAAAACTTGAGAAAGATGTTCGAGATGCGTTGAAAAGAATGAGAATAGGCCGGGGAGTTAAAATTGAGTCGGTGAAGCTGGATAAAATCACGCTCAGAGCCTCTAGGCAAAAGATCCGAAAGTCAGTTGAGTTCAAGCAAAAGCTTGAAGAGATTATGGGGGTCAAAGTAGAGCTTCTCGTGAAATAGCTTTAAGATCAATAACTTTTTTACCTGGCTTATATCCCCTTCTAAGCGATGGGCTTCCGGAGGCATCGAAGAAGCTTAGATAAACTGATAGCCGGGATCAAGTCCGAAACCGCGGAGAAGATCGTCATCAGCGTAATCATAATCATGGTGATAGCCTTTCTCAGCGGAGCCGTATACTCGTTCTCAACAAACCGGCCGATCTCGATAATATTCCTTCAAGATGGAACCATGAGAGTCTTCCTGTGGAATCTCAGCATGCAAACTCATGCGGAGACTATTGTCATTTTTGTATACTACGCTCTTGGAGCGGGAGGGCTACTTCTTTATGCTCGAGCGGTTTCGAGACCGACTGATCCCAGGACGACGAAGTATATGCTCTTCTTCAGTTTCATCCTCATACTCTTGGCTGCACTCGGAATTTACAATGGATATTTAGAGAAGTTCATAAGACCGTAGCCGGACCTACACCGGGACTAAGCCTGATCTCGAGATCTTATACAATATGGGTTTTTCAATTCGAGGCTTCTCAATTAATATTCTGCCAGCTTTATGCGTTGGATGCTTCTCAAGCCTCAGCACTTGATCTGCCCAATAACTTAGAATTCTTTGAGCAACAGCTCGCGCCTCACCCCTATCCGGGATCTCATGAACTTGACCCACGACTATTATTGCGAGATCTCTCTTCATTGCGACCTCCTTTAAGGCTGCGAGCTGGAAAGCAAGCGTCTTATAAATTCTCATGTCAAGTTTGATCTCTCCCGTTAGCTCGAGCCTGTGTAAGGCTGTGAAGTCGTCAAAGACTATAAGAGGCGCCGGGGCTGTGAAGTCGTGGATGCTTAGGATTGCTTTCTCTTGCTCGTAAAAGCTGTTAATGGATAAGAGATAGAGCTTGCTCCCATCACCTCCATTAGCCTTCATTATCTGATCTAATCTCAATGGATGAAGTCGTCCGGAACAGTCTACATAAGCTGCGGAGAACGTCCGGGTCGCTAGAGCGCACATCCTCAAAACTAGGCTGGTCTTCCCGGTTTTTTCCTCACCATAGATCAAGGTTATAGTTTTCTTTCTAATACCTCCTCCCAAAGCGTCATCCAGCTCCGGAAGACCTGTAGAGAAGTCCATTATCCCCAATTTAGAAGTAGTAATCGAATAAAAATCGTAAAGTTTAACCTATGTCTTTCCAATTTTTCTATGGCCATATCTCTAGAGAGCTTACCGCCTCGGCGACCCTATCAACTGCTAGTAATAATGCTGCCTTTCCATGCAATCTCATATTTGCTAGAAAACTTAACAACCATATTAAAGACTTCCATCATTCTATCACCGACCTTTTCAACACTTCCTACTTTAGCTAGCTTCGTCAAGTTTTGGGCTATTCCGGCTTAAAGATTTGAAGCAGCTGCTCTGGAGCCTGAGGGGTGATCGAAAAATTTTAATCGGGGCTTCAGAAGCTTTTTGTATGAGAATCTTCGAAGTCGGCGGGGTTAAGTATCTACACCTATCTTGGGGAGACATTGAGAAGCTTGTCGAAGAGCTCGCTGATAAGATATCTTCTGATTATGAGCCGGATATCTTGATAGGGATTTTGCGAGGCGGGGCAACCGTGGCTCACCTACTCTCAGATTTACTCGATTTTAAGATAATCTACCCGATCGGATGTAATAGCTATGTGGATGTGGCCAAGAGGTTCAGCGTCAAGGTCTACAGCCCGCTCGCTCTCAGCGATCTATCCGAGAAGAGGGTTCTCTTGGTCGATGACGTAGCAGATGAAGGACTGACCCTTAAGGCGGTTGTCGAGCAGCAGCTTATGCCAAGGAACCCGCTAGAGGTTAAGGTTGCGACCCTTCACATGAAGCCTTGGTGTAAGTTTAAGCCTGATTACTATGTCCAGCTTACTGACGCTTGGATCATATACCCTTGGGAGAAAAGAGAGGTTATTCGTCAGGTTGCGGAGAACTTTATGAAAAATCTCGGTAAAGAGAGCGCGATGAGAGAGCTGGCATCCATCCTAGAATCTGATGTGGAGAAAGTTAGGAGGCTTCTCGCCTCCGAGGGAAGGCTTCCCGTAACAGAGGCAGAATAGATTTTAATTTACCCGATTTAACCTCCCTTTTCGGCTTGAAGATTTATTGGGAGGTGTATGGATGCGCAGCGAATGTCGCGGATGCTGAGATAGCCCTAGGCATTCTGAGGGATAGAGGTCATGTGATAGTCTCTAGACCTGAGAATGCTGATGTTTTGATAATATTCACCTGTGTCGTTAAGAAGCCCACCAGCGACAGGATGCTTTACAGAATATCCAAACTTAAAGGATATGGTAAGAAGCTCGTGGTGGCGGGGTGTATGGTTTCGGGCGAGCCGGATAAGATTAGGCGAGCTGCTCCAAATGCCGTGATGCTTCATCCAAGGGCTATTACGAGGGTGTGGGAGGCCGTTGAAAATGGAGCGAGCGTCCTAGAGGAGCTGGAGGAAATGAAGCTTCAACATCATAGAATTAGGAGAAATCCGATAGTCTCGATAATCCCCGTATCTGAAGGATGTGCATGGAGACTCTGCAGCTTCTGTATAGTCGCCAAAACTCGGGGAACCTTTAGGAGCTATCCGATTGAGCTGATCGAGCAGGAGGCTAAACGGTCGCTGCAGGAGGGCGTAATGGAGATCTGGCTCACCAGCCAGGATATGGGAAGCTATGGGATTGAACATGGTAAGAGTATGCTACCGAGATTAATAAGCAGGATTGCAGGCCTCAGCGGCTTATTCTTCGTCAGGATTGGGATGATGAACCCCCTCTACGTTTACCCGATCAGGAGGGAACTCGCAGAGTCGTATCTTTCCCCGAAGGTCTTCAAGTTCCTCCACCTCCCAGTTCAGTCAGGATCGAACAGAGTACTGAGAGATATGAGGAGAGGTTACTCGGTTGACACTTTCAAAGAGATTCTCCGTGAAATGAGGTTTAGAATTCAGAACTTAACTCTCTCGACGGATATAATAGTTGGTTATCCGACTGAGGATGAATCAGACTTCGAGGAGACCTTAAGACTCGTTGAGGAGATCAGACCCGATATGATAAACATATCTAGGTTCTTCGCCAGACCTGGAACTCCTGCTGAGAAGCTTAAACCCCTTGATCCCGGGAAGGTTAAAGAAAGGAGTAAGATGCTGAGCATGATCGCTAGGGAGATCGCTTTAAGGAATAATGAGCGATGGATTGGGTGGAGTGGATATGCGCTGGTCGACGAGGCTGGGAAGCGGGGCGAGGCGATAGCTAGAAATATATTCTATAGGCCGATCATCATTCAGAATAAGCCGGCGAGTGAGATCTTCGGCAAGATTATTGAGGTGAAGATCGAGGAGGCGAGACCATACTGCTTAATGGCTAGATTTAAGCGAGAGGTTGATCCCCGAGAAGTTCAGGAAGCCCTAATAGCCTGCTGAGAGAACTGATGCTCGGAAAATGGTTGAGCTTTGCGGAGTGAGATACGATTCCCTTGTCATACACTATGGAGAGATCACCCTAAAGAGGAGTAGACGTGGGAGGTTTGAACGAATCTTATGGAGTAATCTTGAAAGGTTTACGGGTCTTCCTGTCAGGAGAATTCAAGGAAGATTCGTCGTAGACCTGGACCCCGAAATAGATCTAGAAAACCTTCTGGAGAGAGTAGGCAAGGTTTTCGGCGTAGTCTGGTACGCTCCGGCGGTGAGAGCCTCTTCGCTTGACGAGCTTCAGGAGAAGCTTCTCAGAATTCTCGCGAGGATCAAGCCTAGAAGCTTGAAGGTCGAGGTTAGGAGGAGCGATAAGAGGTTTCCTATGACTTCCCTCGAGGTCTCTAGGAAGCTTGGCTATTTCCTATCCTCTAAGCTTGGAGCGAAGGTGGACTTGAAGAACCCCGAGAAGAGGGTGTTCGTCGAGATCACAGAGGATGGAATCTATGCTTCACTGGTGAAACTTAAGGGGCCGGGAGGGCTCCCCCTAGGATCCTCAGGAAAGACCCTAGGGTTATTTTCAGGCGGGGTGAAGTCCGCTCTCGCCTGCTGGTTCATGATGAAGAGAGGGTGTAAGGTTGACTTGCTACACGTTCATGGTATGGCTTCAGGAGGAGAAGCTCTCGAGAATTATCTTAAACACAATATAGATAAGCTCCTGGAATATTCCCTGAGACTGAGATTATATCTAGCGCCCTTCAAACCATTTCTAGATCGAGTGAAAGAAGTCTCCACCGATGCTCTTCTACAGCTTTTACAAGCATTTATGCTCAGATTAGGTGAGCTCATCGCCGAGAAAAAGGGATATCTCGGGCTTGTTCTAGGAGTAAGCATCAGAGAGCCCAGCCAGGTGAAAAGCTTATCGACTGTTCTCTCGTTGAGAAGGCTTCCGGTATACACTCCCCTCTTAGCTTTGGCTGATGAGGAGATAAGAAGAAGGGCTGAGACATTGGGCTTCGTTGAGATAACCGGAGAGGATAAGCTTGATCCACTGGAGTATGTGAGAAAGAATAGTGGTGGGCCCTCGGGAGTCGACCTGAAGACCTTAAGAAAGCTTTGGAAAAGATATGATATTGACGATCTAGTCAAGCATTCGCTTGAAAGCCTTGAGATATATGAGCTGAGGCTTGATCAGGAAACTAAGAAGATCAGGTGAGAACCCTTTCTAAAGGGCTATCGGCCTGCCAGGCCGCGGAAGAATCACATCGCATTTCAGCTCGCCTGCTCCCGCAAGTCTTTGAAACTCGTATGGATTCTCGGTGTGTACGGGTATCAGGGTCTTGGGCTTGATCTCGTTCACCATTTCTATTATCGTTTCCCTGTCCGCATGACCTGAAGAGTGAGCAGTTCTAAGATCCAGCCTCAGTAGGTGAACCCATCTCTCGAACTTGCTCCATTCTATCTCCTGCTCCTCGTCATGAGGCTCGCTCGTCAGGACTATGAGCCTTGATCCTGGCTCCGGTTTTATCTGAGCGAGCTCGAGAACCTGATCTAATCCTCCGAGAATTAGTAAGTAATCTTTCTGCTTGGTAGAGATCTCGTTTGCCTTAACGAGGTTTCCGGGCTTTCTTCCATCGATTCTATCGAGATAGGTTTTCTTGAGCCAGCCTCGATAATGAGTGGACTTGAGATCGTAGCCATCTCCAGTTAAAGACCTTCTCTCAAAGTATATTCCGACATTCCTGAGGTTTGGGAGGCTTATTCTCGTTCCTGAGCTTGCCAGGCTGTCGATTAGATGGGCTGCTCTGGGGCAGATTACGGGCGTCTTGCCGAGCTCCTCAGAGAGCTGGATCAAGCTTCTCATCCTATCTATGTCGGTGGGGGCGACTATGACGCAAGCAAGCTTATCGCTCTTCTCCTTAAGATACTTTCTAACTTCCTCCAGCACCTCTTCCTCAGAGACCATTATCGAGGAATCTATCCTAGTCCCCTCCATCAGCAGGTAATCTACTCCCCTTATCGCGTCGAGGAAGCGGTCGGTGAGACCTCTCAAGATCCCATGCCTCCTGATATCCCCAGTGTAGGCTAATGAAAGATCTTCCACGAGGAATCCGAAGGACGCTGGAATCGAGTGGTCTATTGGGTATGGGATTATTTGAAAGGGGGCATCGGATATCTTAGCTCCTTCCCTAAATATCGTAACCTTCCTCGCGATTTTACCGCTTCTCCCAAGCCTCCTATTCCTCATTTCGAAGACCTCGGCCTCGATATCGGTTGCGGACGACTCGACCATAGCTCTCATTATAGTTTTCATGGAGTTGCTTACGGCGATGCTAACCTCTTCTGAGAGGAAGCCTAAGGCACCATAGTGGTCGACGTGAGCATGCGAGATCACGCAAAGAGATGTATCCAGCTTCTCGCTTCTCTCGAGAATCTTTCTAACTCTTTCATCGAGCTCAATCAGATCATCTCGGTAAACTCCGCTGACCCTTGGAAGAATCTCGGAATATAGGTAATAGTAAAGCTTGTTCGCAACCGTAAGCGCTCTATAACCTAAGATGTATTCCCGCCTCTTCTTCATGTTAACCCCAAAGTCTAGGAAGACCGCCTCTCCGCCTGAGATTACGGCTATCTTGTTTCCGCCTATGCAGTTGACACCATCAAGTATCCTAAGCTTCGATCCAGGCATCCAAGGATATATTTGCCTTCACAGTCTTATAGTATTATGTCTACTGGAGATTTTCGCTCGACTATTAGCCCGGTGACCCTTCTCTCGAAGCTCTCGCTCGGGGTCGCTTTTACGAGCTCGCTTCTCCGCTTAAGCTCGCTTATGCTAGATGCCCCGATATATCCCATCCCGCTTCTAAGACCTCCCACTATGGATCTCACGACCTCTCTAACGCTTCCCTTGTATGGGACGTATCCTGAGATCCCCTCGGGAATGAGCTTAGAGTACCTGTCAAGTTTGTAGATCACATCCGGGCTTCCCATCCCCCTGTACTTCTTGAGCTTCATGCCGTCTCGCTCAACGACCTCTCCGGGAGCCTCATCGGTTCCGGCCAGCATTCTCCCAAGCATCACGCAGTCAGCTCCGGCTGCGATCGCCTTAACAACATCCGCTATCTTCCTAACTCCTCCATCAGCCATCACGGGTATTCCGTAGATCGAGGCCACATCCGCCACCCAAGCTATCGCCTGAAGCTGTGGAATCCCGACCCCGCAGACCTCCCTCGTGAAGCATATCGATCCAGCTCCAAGCCCAACCCTCAGGCCATCCGCGCCCGCGGAAATCAGGTCTTCAGCCCCTTCAGGGGTAACGATGTTTCCGGCCACGATGTCGATTCCAGCTATTCTCTTATACCTCTTTAAGCTCTTGATCACGTTCTCGCTATGACCGTGAGCGACGTCTATTACGATCAGATCCACCTCGGCCTCCACGAGTCTTCTAAACCTTTCCTCATCCAGAACCCCGACCGCCGCGCCGACGATCAAGCCTCTTTCCTTAACCTTTCTAACCTCCTCCGCCTCCCGATCGGCTGGCATGTTTCGGTGAATTATCCCGATTCCCCCTTCCTCCGCCAGGGCGATCGCCATCTCGGCTTCCGTAACCGTGTCCATCGGCGAACTCACTATCGGTATCTCGAGCTTAATGTTCTTCGAGACCTTAGTCGAGGTGCTGACCCCCTCTCTAGGAGTTACGGAGGAGAACTTAGGCTTTAAGAGAACATCATCAAAGGAGAGGGCGACTGAAGCCCTCTCAAGCTTTCTCGAGAAGAACCCCATAATCTAAGACTTTGTGAAGCCCCTTTTATCCATTAAGTCGTAAAAACGACCATCATTCAGTTCGGGTATCACTCATCATTCCATTGGGTCAGGAATACCCGCTCTCATCACAATGGATATAATCTAGGTTCTTGGCTAAAAACTCTCCGATTAAGGCTCGTAGAGCTTTTAAGACAGCTGGCCTCTATTCAACCTTGATGGATGTCAGGATCTTGAAGGAGGCTGTTGAGAGATATAACCGATATAGGAGCCCTGAGGCTACTGCTAGGCTGATCGAGGTGCGAGATGAGGAATTTATGGTTGAGTTTTCCGGAAGCTTTTGCAAGACATGCGGAATCTACGATTGGGTGGAGGATTTAGCTTACGAGCTGAACGAGCTTTATCCCGAGATCGTTGCGGAGATCGCGAATTGGAGGCAGGCACCGGAAGATAAGGTGATCGCTGAGTTCAGGTTAAAGAAGAACTCGGAATAACGGAGGTCGACAACTACCACTCTTTCATGAGCTCGATATATTTCGGCGGGATCTCCTTACATAGATACACCTCTTCGGTCGCTTTATAGAACTTTATCCCATCCCTTCTCGCTCTCCGCGCATCTATCTTCAGGATCGCGGGCTTACTTGTCCTCCTGAAGGCGACAATTCTAGCAACCTCTACCGTCGGCGATAAGTGCACCCAGTTCCTTCTCATGGGTTTCAGTCCAACTCTAATTATCCTCGCAGCTGCCTCCCAGGTCGTTCCATGATAGAGGACGTTGACCTCCTTATCCTCTTTCAATCTCATTCTTATAGAGATGCTGTGTCCGTAGAGCGCTCTGATCTTCCCGCCTTTCATCTCGAACCTGCGCCTCTCACTCTTTTCCACGATCTCTCGAATTAAGCCCTCGCTCACCTGAGGGAATTTTCTCTTGAGCTTTGTCAACAGCTCACCTAGACTCACGAACCCATTCTCACTCATCTTCAGATCTTCCGGGTCGTGTCTGAGAAGGTAGCTCATGTACTTGCTTATTCTAATTTTCAGATCCTCCCGCCAATACCTCATTCTATTCTATTAGAAGAATGGAGGTGGTGAACTTTAAATCCTTTAGGCTGCCTGTAAAAGATCTGTCAAGAATTTTAGTGAATCATTTTTCCTCAGCTTGATCCGGTATGCTTATTCTTTTAGCAAGAATCTTCATTAATTCTTCTTCCTCGAGAACATGCTTCTCCTCCGCGGTGAGGTCCTCGGGGAGCCACCCAGGCTTACTCCTATTCCTGTAATAGGTTCTTATGGCCCTCTTCAAAGCTCCAACCGCCAAAATACCGCAGTGGTATTTTATCGGCGGAAGTCCTCCGAGCTCGTCTGAAAGCTGCCTCCAGCTTATCTTCCAAGCCTTCTCGAGCGTCTTCCCCTTAATCATCTCAGTCAAGATGCTTGAGGTTGCAATGTTTGCCGCGCACCCATAGCTCTCGAAAGATGCTTATAGTATCTTCTCAGAACTTTCATCGACCTTGAGGTATATCGTTATCATGTCTCCGCAGGCTGGGCTTCCAGCGGAAGCAACAGCGTTCGCATCATCAATCCTCCCAAGGTTCTTCGGGTTCCTGAAAAGCTCCAAGACCTTAGAGGTATATGGGAGAGGAATTCTAGATGTCAAATTACATCACCTCCTTGGGAGAAATAGATCTTATTCGTTTAACCGCCTCACTTAACTGCCTAAGAGCGTACTCCACGTCTTCCTTATCATGCATGGGCGAGACCTTCATGAGAACACTTCCATGCGCTACTTCATAAGGTCTTCTAATTCCTAGAAGAACATGAGATGGTTCGAGAGCTCTGCTCGTACACGCACTTCCACTTGATACGTACACCCCTCTGAGGCTAAGCTCGACGGTCAGAGCTTCACCCTCGCAGCGTAGAAAGCTGATGTTGACGTTATCGACCGATCGACGATCTCCCCTTGGGCCGTTTAGAACTGAGTCTTCAACATTCTCAAGAACTCCGTCGATGAGCATATCTCTGAGCATTCTCATTTTCGCTCGATAGTTGTCGAAGTTCTTTCTGAATAGCTCCAAGGCCTTTGAGAAACCTGCTATAGATGGAACGTTCTCAACCCCTGGCCAAAGTCTCTGCGAGCTCAATTGACCATAGATTATGGGTTCGAGCTTGATACCATCTCTCACGTAAAGGGCTCCGACCCCTTTCGGAGCATAGATCTTGTGTCCGCTGAAGGAGACCATATCCACTTCAAGCTTCTTAAGGTCTAACGGTATCTTACCGAGGGCATCGCATGCGTCTGTATGAACCACTATATTGGGGTCGCGATCCTTTACTATTTCCGTTGCTGCTTTGAGGTCTTGGATAGTCCCTATCTCGTGGTTCACAGCCGCGATGCTCACCATCAAGGTTTCTCCATCCACCTCTTCGGAGAGCTTCTCTAAGCTTATGAAGCCCTGCTCGTCCACGGGTATCTCGACGACCTTGAAGCCGTGCTCCTGAAGCCTCTCAGCTGGAAACTTGACGCTTGGATGCTCCGTCGAGGAGATTATTATCTTCCTTCGATCCCGATTAGCCTTGGCTAAGCCCATTATTGCGAGGTTGTTCGCCTCGGTTCCGCCGTGTGTGAAAACTATCTCTCCATCCTCAGCGTTGACCAAAGCTATCAAATTGGCCTCAGCATTTAAGATTATTTCAAAGGCCGCCCAGCCGAGCTTGTGAGTTATAGATGGATGACCGTAACCATGCTCCTTGTAAGCTCTTACGAGCTCGTTTAAAGCTTCCTCGAAGATTATTCCCGAGTTCTCTAAATCGAAGTATACCTCCCTCTCAGGCTTACCATGCGCATCGATAAGTGCCCTGACATCCCTGATCTGCTTTGATAAAAGCCGCCCCAAGCCTGAACACCAGCTCATGTTTATGACGATGTTATAAGTTTACTCTACCGAGACCTAGGGGGCTTGCGTAAAGGCGCCTTCCTCCCGAGAGCCTGTTTTACAGCCGCCTCGCATATATTACAGAAGGGCATGTCATCTGGAGGAGAGCCTGTTGAGATAACTCTTTCAACGTATTTTTCCACGTACTCTCTTACTTCCTTAGATCTCGCCAAAATCCTCGCCATCCTTATCCCTCGTTTTGAGTTCAAATAATGGCTTATCGAAGGCTGAGTAACTCCAAGGATCTCGGCCACCTCGGACTGGGTTAGATCATGCTCTTCTATGAGCTTCCGAGCTATCATCAATCTTACCGCCGGGATCACGTATCTGG
>CAZILE010000013.1:0-14341 GCA_964540045.1 uncultured Nitrososphaeria archaeon
AAGCCTGTGTAGGTATGGTGGTTGATATGATGCTTTACCTCGACGGCGAAGACTTCGTCACCCTTGAACGCTATTCCATCTATCTCGTGGCTTACACACCTTCCTTCAAGCACTCTTCCGAACTCAACTAAGTATCCGGCTGCTCGAAGAACCATCCTCGCATATTCCTCGAAGTCGGGTTTGGGCCTCAAGGCCGAGATCGCCTCCCTTAGATCCCGCACGTGCACTAGCTCCGGTCTGAACTCTCTCGCGAGTTCATGGATCCTTGAGAGGATCTCGGATGTCGGCATCCCGTCGTAGATTTTCTCCGAGATCTCTTTCTCCAGCTTTTCAGCATCAGCTCGATCAAGGCCAAGATGGAGCGCGGTTCTTATCACCTTGGACCCATCATAGGGCTCAAGCCTGCCATCAGCTTTCCTAACTCTGATCATAGAAGGGTAATAGAGGCTTAAAGAATAAACGTTTTTCTAGGAAGTAAATTCATATCAAAGGCGATTAGAGATACTGCGGCGATGATGAGCCCTGGCTGCCTGAGAAATGAAGACGGTTAAAAGCTCTGAGCCCCCAACTCTTCACGCGCGCCTAATTTAGGAAAATCTCTTAAGTCATGTTAGAGGAGCTTGGGTTTGAGGAGGGTTGACCGCGGGAGAGAAGCCCGTGATCTCGATCTTAACGGACTTCGGGCTCAAAGACCCATATGTGGCCCAGGTCAAGGCCGTGATCTTATCCTACTGCAGGGATGCGGCGATCATAGACCTGACTCATGAGATCATGGCTTTCAATGAGATTCAAGCGGCGTTTATCCTCAAGGTGAGCGCTCCTCATATGCCGGCCGGAACGATTCATCTATGCGTAGTTGACCCCGGGGTCGGGACCGAGCGGAGAGGGCTGATCCTCGAGACCAAGAGAGGTGATCTCTTCATAGGCCCTGATACCGGGCTCATGGTTCCCGCGGCGGAGGAGCTCGGGGTTGAGGCAGCTTATGTGATAGATGAGTCTAAGCTTCCTCCAAGAAAGGTTGAGACATTTCACGCCAGAGACGTATTCGCTCATGTAGCGGGTAGGCTCGCACTAGGAGAGAAGCCCGATGAACTCGGGGAAAGGGCTGAGATCTATGCCAGGCTCAGCTTACCCGAGCCCGCCGTAAAGCCTGGTCGAGTGGAGATAACGATAATGCACGTTGATAAATTTGGAAACCTGATAACCAATCTGAAGCCCAAGGACCTTTCCGCAGAGTTCGGAGAGGAACTTCTCATCAAGTTTCCCGCAACGGAGCTTCGATGCAGGTTTGTTAAATCATATGGTCATGTCTCAGCGGGATCTCCTCTGCTAACCGTGGGCGGATCTGGCTACGTGGAGCTTTCGGTGAACCGCGGAAACGCGGCGGAGAGATTTGAGCTGAAGCCGGGTGATAAGCTTCTGATTCTGAAGGGCTGAGAGGTTATTTAAGATGCTGTGAGCCGGAGTCTTGGGAGGCCATGCTCAGAAAAGCGGTCATATTAGCTAGGGGCATGGGCAAGCGGATGAGAAGAGATGCAGGAGACTTAACCCTAGATCCGCTAAGATCTAAATTTGTTGAGAGAGGGTGGAAGCCATTCATCCCCATAGCCGGCAGGCCGTTCATCGATCATCAGCTGCGAATGCTCTCCGAGCTGGGGATAGAAGAGGTATGTTTAGTGGTTGGGCCAGAACATCTAGAGCTCAAGGAGCATTTTGAGAAAGTTGAGCTGGAGTTCGAAATTAAGATAGAGTTCGCGATTCAGGAGAAGCCGCTCGGGACCGCTGACGCTGTTTATGCCTCCAGGAACTTCGTCGGTAAGGATCCCTTCCTCCTCCTTAACGGAGACAACTTCTATCCTAGGGAGGCTCTGGAGTCTTTAATCGGCCGAGAGGATCCCGAAAGATGCTATGTTGCTGGATTTAGGATGGACTCGATGATAAAGGCCGGAAACTTCAGCCCCGAGAGAATAAGATCGTTCTCGGTGATGGAGGTCGATGATGAGCTGAATCTTCTTAGGATCGTTGAGAAGCCCGAAAAACCTGAAGCTTATAAGACTAAGCATGACATATTGGTGAACATGAATCTTTGGAGGTTTAATCCCGTGATCTTTAAAGCGTGCAAGCTCGTGAAACCGCATCCGGTAAGAGGAGAGTTTGAGCTGACCTCAGCAGTCCAGCTAATGGTTGATGAACGTATGTGTGAGGTCAGGGTGATCCCTCTCAGCTCCTATGTCCTCGACCTAACTTATAGCTCTGATATACCGGTTGTGGAGCAGATACTTGAGAAATTCATGCGGGAGAAAGCTCAAGCCGGAAGAGATGCTAAGGAAGCGTGAGATCGAATGCTGATCGTGATTTTTGAGGATAATCTGGCGGCGGACTTTCATCCATTAACCTCGAATAAACCGATCTACATGCTTAGATGCGGGGCAACACTCCTCATAGAGAAGATTATCGAGAGAGTTAAAGGAAGATATCTGCTCTTCACCCGGAATAATCTCAGTAAAATTACTCAGGAAAGAGTTGCAAGCTGGGGCGATGTGATCGGCGTTAACGAGCCAGAGGCTTTAGCCTATGGAGAAGACGTGCTAATCATTAATGGTAGATGGCTTTTTGACGAAAAACTCCTGCAGGTTGGCGAAGAAGCTTTAGCTGTTAAGGGTGAAGAGATTGTTTACGCATACGTTAAGGGAACTGATGTTAGAGAGCTTGCAGAGAAAAGTGAAGATCTGCCGAATCTAATTGAAAGGCTGAAGACCGAGCTGAGTAGCTTTGAGCTGGATGAAGCCAGGCTTTTGCGATATCCATGGGATCTGATAGAATATAATCGCGATCAGCTGCGCCTTGATGCTATGAGAATTAGGAATCTAAAAACTTGGAAGGAGGACCTGAATATGCCTGGCGTGTATCTGATCGGGGATAAGGAGAATATCCTGATCTCTAATACGGCGAAAATCTATCCTTGCACGGTTCTTGATTCGTCGGAGGGGCCGATAATAATTGATGATGACGTAATTATCATGCCTCATAGCTATATTAGGGGGCCATGTTACATCGGCAGAGAATCTCGGATTGTTGGAGGAAGGATTTCAGCATCTTCTATCGGCCCTGTCTGTAGGGTTGGCGGCGAAGTTGAGGACTCGATAATTCAAGGTTTCTCAAATAAGTATCATGCCGGTTTCCTCGGACACAGCTACGTCGGGGAGTGGGTTAATCTCGGAGCCCTTACAACGACGAGCGACCTAAAGAATGACTATAGCTCGGTCAAGGTTCCGATCAGAGGGGAGCTCATCGACTCGGGGAAAATGAAGATCGGAGCCTTTATAGGAGATCACGTGAAGACGGGTATAGGATCTCTTCTCGCCACGGGCTCGGTCATCGGAATTATGTGTAACCTCGTATCCTCTGGGAAGCCCTATCCGAAATACATTCCGCCTTTCACCTGGTATGTTAAAGGTCGAGTTTGGGACTGGATCGATATCGAGACTATGATTAAGTCGGCTGAGAAGATGATGGCTAGGCGAGGGGCTAGGATGAGTGATGCTGAGAAAAGCCTTTACCGACGACTATACGAAGAGACCAAGGCTGAGAGGGAGGAGTTCGCGAGAAAGCTTCTACAACGCTAGTATCGGGTTGAGTAAGTCTGTCACAGAGGCTCTTAGATCTGCGTGTTTCAAGAATTTCTCGCGAGAGTTTATGAGATCTTAGGAGAAAGGTTAAGAGGCGGGAGGCAGGTTGATTAGCTGGTTGCGATGGCTCAGCGTTTTCCCTATCCGGGAGCAACAACCGTGGGGGTTAAGACCCCGAGCGCCGTTGTCTTGGCCTCGGAGAAGAGGCTTACATATGGATACTTCGTCATGAGCAAGAACGTTAGAAAGGTCTTCCAGCTGACGTCGAAGATTGGAGCGGCTTGCGCTGGCTTCGTCGGAGACATGCAAGTCCTGATAAGGGATGCTCAAGCAGAGATAAACCTGTACAAGTACGTTTACAGAAGAGATCCACAAGTCAGATCAGTTGCCAAGATATTGTCGAATTACCTGTTTAGCAGCAGATTTATGCCCTATCTCGCCGAGACCATCGTTGGAGGATTTGATACCAGCGGATCGCACATAATCGTCCTAGACCCACTTGGCTCGATGATCGAGGACGACTACGCGGTGGTTGGATCTGGAGCCGAGATAGCAATAGGCATCATAGAGAGCGATTACAAGCCTGATCTTCCACCGGAGCAGGTTAAGGAGCTGGCTGTCAAGGCCGTAAAGGCGGCGATCACCAGAGATGCTGCCAGCGGGAATGGGATAGACGTCTTGCTATTCACCCAGGAGGGCTTAAAGCTTAATGAGACCCTCACGGTTTAGATGTCCTTCAAGGATCTCCTAAGCCCTAAGGGTAGAATTCTACTTTACCTGGCAGAACATAACGCTCTTCTAGAGGGGATTTCGCTCTCGACCGTGAAGCTGGCGAGAGAGCTTGAGATATCTCAGCAGTCCGCATCGAGATTTCTCATAGAGCTTGAGAGAGAGGGCCTGATCAGGAGAGAGGGTTCAGGGAAAGTTAAGGTCATCAGGTTAACTGAGAAAGCTCTTGAAAGCCTTCTCGAGGCACACGTCCATTTGAGGAAGATCCTCGATAAACCGTCTGAGGTGAGGTTGGAGGGCCGAGTCTTCACGGGCTTGGGGGAAGGCGCATACTATGTCCAGATACCGCATTATGTGAAGGAGTTTAAGAGAAAGCTCGGCTTCAAGCCTTATCCAGGGACGCTTAACATAAGGCTGATCGGAAGGGATGAGATCTTGAAACGAGCTCTCGTCGAGAAGGCGGCAGATATAGTGATAGAGGGTTTTAGCGATGAGAGGAGAGCATATGGAGGGGCTAGGTGCATTAAAGCGCTATTAAATGAAGAGGAGGTCGTGATGATATTTATCGAGAGAACGCACTACTCGAAGGACGTGGTCGAGGTAATATCACCAGTATGCTTGAGAGAGAAGCTCGGGCTCGAGGACGGGGATAAGGTCGTTCTCAGGGTCAAGCTTGCTCCAGCAAACCTAGCATAAGCTTCAGACCTTACGCTTGAAGATCTCGACCGCTCTTTCAATTATCTCTGAAGTACTTGATGGGCTTGGAGAGGAAAACTTCCTAAGCTTCTCAATCCTTATCTTTAGCCCCTTAGACTTGATAAACCTAGAGAACTCTTTCATGAGATCCTCTTGATCATAGCCGAAGACCACTATATCTGGCTTAACCTCCTCTATCACTCTCTCAAATGAGAAAGGGGAGTGCCCTAGGATAGCTTCATCAACGGGCTTAAGCATGGATACAACATATCTGCGAGACTCCTCCTCCATCAAAGGCTCCCTCCCCTTCCTCCTTCGAATAGTCTCATCCCTAGCAACGACCACTATCAGCCTTGAATTCCCTCCACCAAGCTTCTTGGCCTCATCAAGAAACCTTATGTGGCCGGGGTGAATTATCTCAAAGGCTCCAGAGGCTAGAACACGCTTCATAACCGCATTCCACCAGACCTAATACTTGAAGCCTATTTAACAGGTATTGCCGCAGCTCGCAGCAAGGATCTTAAGAAACTTTCCGTCATGGCCAAGTCCCTCTCTTTCTATACACAATCATGTAAAAATTTTGGAGATAATTACAGAATTATAGATATAGTAATGTAAAGACTAATGCGGCATGAAGAAGACGGGAGGTTATGTTCGCCCTGACTCAGCAACAACCATTGCCTACGTGGTTATGACCTCAGCCATAACTGGCGTTGGATTCCTCCTAACAGCCCCCATACCCTTAATACCCGGAGCGATCCACTGGCGCGTTCTAGCCTTCTTACCATGCGTCTTCGGAGTTCTCTTCGGCCCTGTGATCGGGTTCCTAAGTGGGGCGATAGGTAACACCCTTTGGGCCGTGATCGGAGGCTACTTCAATCCAGCCACCCCGATCTTCGACTTTATAGGCGTTGGATTGACCGGGCTTATACCTGGATTATTCTGCAAACCTGAGGATGCTGGCAGCGCGAAGGGGCTCGTGAAGATAGCTCTGGTCTCCTTATTATCAGGGGTTATCATGGTGCCGATAGTCGCTATAGGATTTGACTGGGTCGGCGTCGCCCCATTTGGCCCTGCGGTAGCCCTCTTAGCCTTAAGCGATTTACCCCCTATCCTAGTTGGAACGCCCCTAGTAGCTCGGGGAATTATACCACCCCTCTTGCGAAGAGGGCTTCTGAAATGGAGGCTGTGAAGAAACTTCAGCTGGAAGTCGTCAAGCTAGGCTGTAGATATGGGGAAAGCTGGATCTTTAAGGATCTGAGCTTCTCGGTTAGACCTGGAGAGGCTGCCGCTGTCGTAGGCCCCAGCGGCTCTGGTAAGACCACATTAGTATACTGTCTGGTTGGAATCATTCCGAACAAGATTAAGGCTGAGGTGGAGGGGGCCGTTGTAGCGGACGGCAGGAACGTTCTCGGCTTGAGCATTCGGGAGAACGCCAAGCTAATTAACGTGGTCTTGCAGGAGTACGAGATGCAGATCTTCGGGCTAACGGTTGAAGAGGATCTGGCCTTCGGTTTAGAGAATCTGGGCTTAGAGGAGGCTGAAATCCGCTCGAGGATCAAGTGGGCTTTAAGGACCTTCGACCTAGAAAGATATCGATCATATTATGTTCATGAGTTATCAAGCGGTCTTAGGCAAAAGCTCGCCATAGCTTCAGCGGTGGTGGCCGCTCCCCGATACCTCGTATTAGACGACCCGACAGCGAACCTCGATTGGAGAGGGATTGTGGAGGTGCAGAAGATAATTCGCAAGCTGAAAGAGGAAGGAAGGGGGGTTGTAGTTATGACGAGAAGGTTGAAGGGGCTTGAGCAGGTAATCGATAAGATCATACGTTTAGGAAGGGCTCATGGCCGCACTTGCGGGAACTCAGCGCGTGCTCAGCTTCACGAATGCCGGACCGCGACCTCCGGATCGGATTGCGCAGTAGTCTTCGACAACGTATGGTTTAGGTATTCCAGGGAGTATGTTCTGGAAGGGGTCAGCCTTAGAATCCGCAGGAGCGAGTGCGTGGCGCTGATGGGCGCTAATGGGTCTGGTAAAACTACACTCGTCAAGCATGTTAATGGCCTGCTTAAGCCCTTGAAGGGGAGGGTGGCGGTCTTGGGAGCGGATACGAGAGCGAAGAGCCCGGCCCAGCTAGCTAGGCACGTTGGATTCGTCTTCCAGGATCCTGACAAGCATATAACTTGCGAGACGGTCTGGGATGAGGCGACCTTCGGGGCGAGGAATCTTGGATTAGACTGCAGGTATGCTGAGGAGGCCTTAAAGGTTCTCGGACTCTGGGAGAAGAAAGATCAGCCGCCCTATCTCCTAAGCATGGGCGAGAAGATTAGAGCCTCGATAGCAAGCGCTCTCGGAATGAACCCGGAAATCTTGATCCTAGACGAGCCTACAACCGGGCAGGATGAAGAGACCCTTAAGGCGATAGCCCTCATCATAGGTCAGCTGAAGCTTCAAAACAAGACAATACTGGTGATTACCCATGATAGTGATTTTGCATTAAGCGTTAGCGATAGAGTCGTGGTGATGAACTCCGGGAAGATCGCCGCAGATGGACCTTCTAGAGAGATCTTACTTAACGCCAGCCTCGTCGAGAAACTGGGTTTAGAGCCTCCTTCAAACCTTCTAAGCCCACCCGAGGTGGTGGTATGATCAGGTATAGCCCTGACCCAAGAGTGAAGGTGATCTTCTTCTCCTCCATGATGGCTCTGGCTTTCACCTGCAAGGATCTTCCGGTCATGGCGGCCCTAGTAGCCGTGGCCCTTTCACTCTCCTTCCTCGGAGACTGGAAGAGAATCGTATTGAAGGGTTTGAAGACCATGGCCCCATTACTCGTCGTCGCCTTTCTATTGTGGTCCTTCTTTCACGAATGGTCCATGTTTCAGCATTATAGAGGCGGGGTGAACTTCGAGCTTGGAGCCTTCATGACCTTCAGGCTCTTCTTAATCTTACTGCTATCCTTGAACTTCATCGCGATGGTGAAGCCTATCGAGCTTGTCAAGGCGTTGAACTATTTCAGGCTACCCTATAAGATGACCTTCGTCCTGAGCTTAACCCTGAGGCATCTGCACACGATAGCGAGCGACTACAAGGCGATCAAGGAAGCCCAAGTATCCCGCGGCCTCGAACTCGATAAGGGATCGCTTCTAAAGAGGATAAAGAACTACATTCCGGTTTTGACGCCTCTTTTCGTAAGGGGGATCGAGAGCGCTGAGAAGCTCGCACTCGCCATGGAGCTTAAATCGTTCTCTCTCGAAAGGAGACGCTACCTACATGTGAAGCCGAGGCTTGCCGATGCCGCTTTAATGGCCCTGCTCCTGACTATTGTCTTCCTAGCAATCCTCCACTATTGGGTCGGGGTGGTTTAGCTCTTTGGAGCGAGTGAGGCCTTACCGAGGCGAGCGCAGCTACGTAATCAGATTAGGTGATGTAGTCAGGGAGCTACCCCTAGTCAGGGTCGATGAGAAAGTCTGGATAGCATCCGATGCGAGCATAATCTTGGGGGACATCGAGTTCATCTCTGCGGCCGCTAAACTCATGGCCGAGAAGCTTAAGGGCCTAGACATAGACCTAATAGTTACGCCCGAGGCGAAGTCGATAGCTTTCGCATATGAGACCGCCAAGCTTCTAGGCCATAGTAGGATCATCATCGGAAGGAAGGGGGTTAAGGCATATATGCTGAATCATCTGGCTGAGGAGGTTAAGGCCATAACTACAAAGGAGCGGCAGCTAATAGTCCTGAATGGAGAAGACATCAAACTGATTAGGGGTAGGAGGATAGCTTTGCTCGACGATGTCGTGTCCACCGGAGGGACGATCAAGGCTTTGGAGAAGCTCGTGAAAAGGGCTGGTGGGAGGATCTCTTGTAGAGCAGCCATCTGGATTGAGGGGCCATGGTATAAGGGGGATTTAATCCACTTGGGAGAGCTACCCGTATTCGTAACCGGAGAGAAGCTACGAGAGTTTAAGGAAGGCTTCCGCTAACATCTAGTTTTTAGCCAGGTTCCTCACTTCATCCTATGGTGATTGATTGAGGAAGCTTGAGGAGCTTCAGTATAGGATGTCGTCGGTGGAGGTTCTTAAGCTTCTTAAGGGCCAGATGTCTTATGGAAAGCTTTCAGGATTGATGAGCCTGCCGCCAACGGTTCTAAGCAGGTACATCAATGGGCATGTCGTCCCAAATCTTGAGAAGGCTAGGACAATTATTTCCGTCTTTAAGAGGGAGTTTCTTCTGGATGAGGTTAAGAGGAGGCTGAGTAAGGATGAGGTCGGAGCGATAGATACTAGCCAGATAATACATGATCCACTTCTCCTTAAGCAGATAATTCTAGCTGAGTCCGAGAAGCTCATGGGTTTCAAGATCGATAAGGTGATTACGATGGAGTCTGATGGAATCCCGGTAGCCTATCAGCTTGCATCTATCTTCGGAACAAGGATAGCTATAGCTAGGAAGAGTAAGAAGATCGGTATAAGGGACTTCGTGGAGGTTAAGCAGATCTTCGAGTCTGGAGCCTACCGTTACATCTATCTTCCAAGGGGGCTTATAGGAAAGGGAGAATACGTGCTCCTCGTCGATGATATAATCAGAACCGGTGGGACCATGAGAGCTCTAGTAACTCTATGCCACGAGATTAAGGCGAACATATCCGGAATGTTCTCGATAATAGCCCTGAGAGGCGCGAAGGAGAAGCTCATGGAGGATTTCAACATCCCGATCGAGACCTTCATAACCATCTAGTCGGGAAACGAGGTCATCTCGGCCAAGAGAATTGGACTTTCTTCAAGAGCTTTAGGCAGTCTAGAAGACCCTCAGAGTAAGAGATCGCGGCCAGCGCGTTAAACAGTTCTCCCTCAGCTTGAAATCTTCGAGAGTCTTCGAGATAGCTTTCAACGATCCTTAACACCTCCCTGGTCTCAGCCGAGTCTTCCAAAACCTTCAACCTGCTTAAGACGGATTCGACCTTTGAGATGTATTTTGATATCCTAGACCATGCGAACTTCAGAGGCTTATGTGAGCCCACAGTCCTTGCGTCTGCTCCTAAAATTGTTTTCAAGGCATCTGCTTCCGAGAAGTGAAGGCTTCCGGGGAATATTATGCTGTGAGGTGGAGGAGGAAAACTTTTCTCCAGAGCATCCCGTATCGAACCGGCCCACTTACACTCTTTCTCAAATCCTATTCCCGCCAAGCATATGATCAGTCTATTCTCGGTTATCAGCCCCAAGCCGAGTTTTTCCTCAACGTTCATGAGCATCTTGATGGCCGCTGGTATCTCTAAGCCTCCTTCAGCTGTGTCCAGTAGCACGAGGGTGTGTAAGCCGCGTTCCATGTTCTCCAGGATCGATCGATAACATGACTCAATCCCTACTCCGCTCTTAGGGATCGTGGTCGTTCTCCCGAACTTGTACGCTTGGAGGCAGGATGCGGAGATTAGGGCCGAGTACGCTGAGACCCCGTGAATTATCCTAAATTCAACACCCTTTCTCGCTGCCTCCAATAATATTGTTGAATGAGTTGTGGCGATTAAGGGATCTCCTGGAACGAGGACGCAAACGTTCATCCTTCCAGCTTCATCAACTATTCTCGATGATCCTTCCTCAAGGGTTCTTCGATCGGCTTCGATGATCTTATGGTTGAAAAGTCTCGTCAGCTCATCTAAAAGGTCGCGGCCTATGATGCTTGTGTAAGAGTCTAGGTAGATTCTGTCGGATTCCCTCATGGCCTCGACGGCTCTCCGCGTTAGGTATCCTCTGCTTCCAAGGCCCAAGCCGACCAGATACAGCGTCATCTATCTCGAGACTCATCTATAGACCCTCGTAATCTTCTTTTCGCTCTATGAATTAGGAGGTTGTGAGCGAGAAGCTTAGCGACTCTCAGCGGCTCCGGTATCCTTCCGAAGATCGTGTATCGGTTCAGAAGCTTCGCCGCGTCGTCCGGAGTGAGGCCAACGGCGCGGAGATAGAGCTTAAGGTTATTTTTGTTCGTTATCTCGATTCTAGGCCCATTCCTCTCATAGATCTTCACACGGGCCTCCCAATCCTTCGGGAAGTATTTGATGAAATATTCCCTGATCCCGGTGCTCGGGTTATAGGTTACAGATATTATCGGCAGGTTTGTCTTCTCGTGAAGCTTATGGAGGTCGATTACATTGAACCAGCTTATTACGCATCCGTTCAGCATTATCGCCATTATATCCTCCCTTTCAAGGGATCTATACATCTCGATTATTCTATCGGTCGCGTCAAGTCCGCCTACCGCGCATTCCCCGAAGACAACTCCATCTATTATGAGGTCTCCGCGCATCACAACCCCAGCTAAGACCGCTTTCTCCCCGATTGATTTCCTAAAGCTCTCCGCTATTCCTAGAACTCTCACGCCCTTCTTTTGAAGTAAGCTTGAGCAGCTGTTCATGTTTATTGCTTTCTCCTCTTCCTTCTAAGCTCCTTCAAAATCTCCTTCGCTCGGTCAACTCTTACGCACTTCTCCCTGATCATAAGCTCCGCAACTTCATCTATTTCATCTCCAACCGCTCCAGCCATTACCGCTATATTCTTCGCGTGTAAGGACATGTGGCCCGCTTGAATTCCTTCGGCAGCCAGGGCCCTGAGGGCGGCGAGGTTCTGAACTAAGCCTACTGCTCCGATTACCTCCGCGAGTTCTTTTGCGGACTTAACCCCGAGTATCTTCAAAGATATTTTGGCAAGCGGGTTCGTTCTAGTGGCTCCCCCGATGGTTCCTATGGCAAGCGGCATCTCCAAGCTTCCGACGAGGTTTCCCTTCTCGTCAAGCTCCCAAGTGCTTAGGGGTTTGTAGCGTCCGAACTTACAGGCATATGCATGAGCCCCCGCCTCAACCGCTCTCCAGTCATTTCCTGTAGCTATGACGACGGCGTCTACGCCGTTCATTATTCCCTTGTTGTGGGTTGCTGCTCGATATGGGTCAGCATCAGCGAACGCCCACGCCTCAACTATCCCTTCAGCGACCGCTTTTCCTCCGACTGCTTCCGGGGGAATTCTGGTCCAAGCTCTGACGAGCCTCTTGTCCGCGAGATTTGAGATTATTCTCAGCCTAAACTTTCCGCCGGTTATGGATGCGAGCCTAGGGGCGACCGCCTCCGCCATAGTGTTCACCGCGTTCGCTCCCATCGCATCTTTCACATCAACTATCAGGTGAACTATCAGCATGGGCCCGAGCCTGGTATCTATAACTCTCGCCTCGAGATCCTTTGCTCCTCCGCCGAGTTTAACTAAGACGGGATCCTTCTCATTTGCTATCTCAAGAATTTCATCCTTATTTCTTAGAACCTCAAGCCTTGCTCCATGAGGATTCTTAACGCCTACGAGCTGGATCTGGCCTATCATTAGGGACCCGGTGCTCTGAGCGAAAACCCCACCTCCTTCTCTCGTCATCCTGGCGGCGTTTGAGGCCGCGGCGACGACTGATGGCTCCTCGATGACCATAGGTATCATGTAGTCTCTTCCGTTTATCAGAAAGTTCACCGCGATCCCGAGTGGAAGCTGAAATACTCCGATTACGTTCTCTATCATCCTATTTGCCGTCGCCTCATCTAATGCTCCAAATCTCCTGAGAAGGTTCATCTCCTCGGCGGTCAGGTTTGAGAACTCCGCGACCTTCTCAAGCCTCTCTTTCACCGCGAGCTTATAGAATCCCGGAATCCTACTCGTTCTACCCATCGCGTTCAAAGGGGCTACGCGTAAAGCTTAAAGTTTTCCAAGACGGCGATCTTAAATACGGCCTTCCTAACCTCAGAGAAGCAGGTTGCCGACCCATTCTCAAGCTCACGGGCTAGGCCCTCTCAAACTGATTGGATTTCTCGAGTCCGCTGGGTGGGCAGCCTTCTTCATATACTTCCCGATCTACCTCGGGGATGCCGGGCTGTCCAACTTCCAGATAGGCGTCGTCGTTGCCGCCCCAACTCTTGTTGGCATGTTTTCAGGGCCGATCTGGGGAGCACTCTCGGATTATCTTGGGAGGAGGAAGCCCTTTATGATCCAGTCGGCGGTCTCTACCTCAGTCTTCATCTTCCTAGCGGCCTTGACGCAATCTTTCAGCTGGCTCCTAGTCCTTGGGCTGCTTAGGGGGCTTTTCACCCCCGTGCTTGAAGGGCTCACGGTCACGAACCTCTTCAGCTTATCTGGTCGAGGGAAAATGGGGCGGGTCTTCGGAGGCTATGCCACGTGGAAGTCGCTTGGATGGGCGTTCTCCGCGATGATGTCCGGAGCTCTATCCCAGCTACTGGGGGTGAGGACCACGCTCTACCTCTCGAGCCTGATGTTCATCCTAATCGCCGCCGCTGCTCTCAGCATTCCCGACCCTGCCGTGAGCCTTCCCAGAGGAGAATCCGGGTTCTCGGTAAGCGCCGGCCTCCTCAGGGTGGCTCTCAGCGCCCTGCGCGCGCCCAAGCTCTTACTCTTCCTCCTCGCCTCCCTGCCGGTTTACCTCGCAATCAACGCCATGATGACCTTCTTTCCCATATACTTGGAGGCTGTTGGAGCTGCTCCCGTCCTGGTTGGAGCGGTATTCACGGTTCCCGTCTTCTTCGAGGCGCTCATCTTCTCGAGGATCGGTAGGATCGCGGATGTTGCTGGTGGAAAGAGGCGCCTCCTAGTAATATCGTCCGCCGCCCACTTTCTACTTTTCCTGCTCACCGGCATCTTTCGGAACCCGTTAATCCTCTTCCTAGTCTACTCGGCGCTGGACCCGGTTGCGTGGCCTCCCCTATTCACCGCCTCATCCACCTTTATCTCCCAGATGCTGCCCCCCGAGAGGTGGGCTATCGGCCAAACCCTTTATAATATCTGGGCTTGGAGCTTATCTCCCGTGCTGGGCTCCCTGATTGGTGGATGGGTCTCCGACTTGATGGGGTTTCCTGCCATGTTCATCCTCATATCGGGTCTCGCGGCCCTATCCTGCGCGCTCTTCACGCAGGTCAGGGAGAGCTAGTGACCTATCTCGCGAAGCCTCTCCCTCAAGGCATGCGCGGATCTTCTAAGCTTTTCTCGGACATCCTCGAACTCAATGATCTCGAGTATTCCATCCTTTCCTATTCTCGCCGGAACCCCTATCGCCACATTTTCCAAGCCATACTCTCCTTCTAAGACCGCGGAGACGGGTAAAATCTGCTTGGAGTCTGTTAGTATAGCCTTAGCCAGCTTATAGATTGACGCGGCGGGGCCGAAGATTGTGGCCCCCTTTCTCCTGATCACCTCCATGGCGAGCCCTCTAAGCTTTTCCTCGAGAGCTTCATGCCTTCCACGGATGAACATAC
>CAZILE010000014.1:0-13795 GCA_964540045.1 uncultured Nitrososphaeria archaeon
CATTTGAGGTACGGTAAGTATGCCATTCAGCGAGGACGCTAATGACGCGTTCACAAGGCTTGACGCATTTATCTTGACCGTTATGTCATAGAACCATGCGTTGATCGATCCTTCAGCGGATTCCAAGTCGACCTCGTAGTCTCCAGAGTATATGGTTAAGTCTCCTAACATTATCTTCAGCGTATACTCCTCGAAGGGGGTGTGGCCGAATCGAAGAACTCCGTCCTCCGAGGTTGTCTCGCCGACGACTTCTCCATCTCTTAGGAGCTTCCCGGCGAGGGCGTATTGGCTCATCTTGTCCTCTCCGTCGTAGTCTAGGATTGTTATGTTCAGCCTAACAGCGCTCACAGTTATCTTCTTCGAAACATCATCATTCAGAACCTTGATCTCCCTGCCATCAGACTCATAGACCTTAATCCCTTTAAGCAGAGCAGTTAGATAATAGTTTCCATTTGGAATTAGCTTTAACACAGCGACGCCGTCCGAGTTGCTCGTCGCCGTGGCTATTGGATTCTCATCAAGCTCCTCTCTAAGCTCGACCTCGACGCCCTCGACCGGAGAGCCCTTCTTATCAGTGATACTCAATGTTACCCTATAGAAGGGGAGGGTTAGGGTGGTGCTTCTATCAGATGGGATGGGCTCAGCTCCGAGGGAATAATTTTCTCCCCTAAACTCCACGGTGATCTCGTAATTCGCGTCAGATGGAATGGGGCCGAACTCTACCTTCCCACCCTCGCTAGTCGACCCCGAGTAAGTTATTGAGGTATTCGCTTGATGAACTAGAAATACCTCGGCACCTGGAATGGGATCTCTCTCCTTCTTATCATAAACGTGTATCGTCCACTTACTTACGACGCTGACGGTGACATTCACGGGAGTTTCGGTCGCGTTGACGCCTTCTTTAGATCCAACTTGATGACCTGCTGGAAAATAGACGTAGATATCGTATAACTCGCTTACATCCTCTACGTCGAAGGATACTTCTCCATCTGAGTCCGTCTTCTTCATATCTACCCTTATTTCGAGTTTCTTCAGCTCGACATAGGCATCTTTGAGCGCTTTTCCATCTTCAGTATAAATTTTAACCGTTAAGGTTTGACCGTCAGCATGTGCCGGCATAAGTCCTATTAGAAGTGTAAATATGAGAAGGATGAGCATCATTAATGATGTTTTAGTAGCGGATCGCATCTTAGCTTCTCCTAGACTTTAGCTTTAGATATATTTATGGGATTCGGCTGAAAATTCATGTAGTGATGCGTTATGGCCGTGTATCAGGAGGAGGTTAATGTTAAGACTGAGGTCGAGGGAGATGTCGTTGACATAACCGATTTGGTTGAAGAGGTCGTCCGGAGACCTCCGGTTCAAATCCGGCCGCCCCCACGCTATACCTTTTCTTCTATGATGGTGGGATTGGTTTTGGGAAATGTTAATCTATGAGTTGATCTTACGTTTTGCGGAGGGATGAGCGTGGAGGATTTGCCAAGGCAGGCTGCGAGGTTGGCTAGGATTCTCGGGGAGGAATTTCATGGTTGCGCTCAGATAACGTTGAAGGCTCTTCAGGAGAGCTTTGGGGTGACAAATATTGAGGCATTTAAGGCGGCTTCTCCCCTCTCCGGTGGAGTTGCGGAATCGGGTGAGGTGTGCGGAGCTCTATTAGGATCACTGCTATTCGTTGGGATGATCTTCGGCCGCAGGAGGCTGGAGTTCGCGGTCACATCAGAGGATTACCTGAAAGCCATAGAGGTAGCTGAGAAAATCTACGACGAATTCAAAGAAGAGTTTGGAACGACCATGTGCAGGGAGATTCATAAGAAGCTCTTCGGCAGAACTTACAACCTGAGAGACCAGAAAGATTTCAAGGAATTCCTTGAATCCGGATCTGCGAATAAGTGTGCGGAAGTGATGTCGAAAGCCGCCGAGATCGCGGCGAAAAACATCCTCAAAGCCGGCTATCGGATACGCTAAAACTTCTTTCTAGATATGAATTCAGGCACGAGTTCACCATGATGATCGGAGCGAACATTTTAAACAGTTACGAGGTCTCCTAGAATTCCTTACTGAAGAAATTAAATGAATATCCTAATTCTATTCTCACTCGATTTCAATTTTTATATCAATTCTCAGGGACGATCAAAGCCTTTGTCTACGGTAACCAGCGTTAAGTTCTTTGCTTTCGCGGATGCGGCTATAAGTAGATCTCGACACCCCATATGTATTACCGAGCGAGTGGAGGAGATTCCTCGGGCAGTCTTTACAAGCTTTGAGGAGTAGCAAAAGTATTTAGGAATTTTTGGTGAGATGTATATTGGCGATTAGTAAAAATGTCTACTTGCAGTAGATAATATTCGTTGAGCTTGATGTTAGGGCTAGAAGCAGGAGGATTATGGTAACAGTTATGGGAGAATGATTTATCTCGCTCCGCTTACGGCCGTTTCAAGGGTCCATCGAACGGCGTTCACTATCTCCCTGACTCTATATTCTTCTCTGAAATTTCTAACGATAATCTCCTTTACCTTGTCCCCATCATAAATCACCTCGTATTCGAGCTCGTGGCCGGGCGGTATCAAGCCCTTCTCAACCCTCTCCTTATCGGACTTGCTCATCGCATCTAGAATCTTTCTGAGGAGGAAGGATTGAAATGGCCTAGACTCTCTTGTGAGATTTACGCTCGGCTCGATGACGAACCTAACCTCATTCGGCGAGGTTAGAACTCTGGCCAATACTTCACCAGTCTTCGATCTCAGGACCCTCGCTCTGCCAACCTCGCTGGGAGGAGCCCTGCGCTCAACTCGCTTCACGGGCTTCGTCTCCGCAGCCTTCCTGAAACTTATGCTCGCGAGCTCCTCATCTATGAAGTTTCTCAACTTCTCTAAGATCGAGACCTCCTCCCTAAGTTCCTCAAGCCTTCGCTCAACGTACTCTTTTATCGATGCGAGAGCTTTCGCTTTCTCAGATTCCTCTCCCATTAGGCCACCTCACCGCCTCCAGCCGCGGCTTCCGCAAGCTTCTTCAATTGCTTCCTATACATCTCGAGTATCTCATCGGTTGTCGTGGCATCCTCCGGAGCCTTATCAGACCTATATCTCCCTGTGAACCTCGGAAACCTTATCGCGAGGCCGAAGCCTTCCTTCACGACTCCCCAAGCCGCTTTATGAATTGGGCTTATCGTTATCTCGTCTCCGATCACTTCGAGGACTAGTTTGGGCTCAAACCAGATGTCAGCTTCCATCCCCGACTCCACTCTAGCATGCTTATGCGGGATCTTGTACGGCTCGAGCATCTCAGGAAGCTTTTGGAGGTCCTCGTCCGTGAACCCTGATCCAACCTTACAGACTGACTGGAACACGTCCTTCTGCTTATTGTACGCTGCCATTAGTAGGGCGCCGTAGGTTCCGCTCCGCTTACCCCTTCCGTGAAAGGCTCCAACAACCACGAGATCGACCGTATCCATCATCTCGCTCTTATACGATCTCTTGAGCTTGATCCAGAGCCATCCTCTCGCTCCAGCCCTATAGATCGCCTCCTTTCCAACGGCCTTCACGACCAAGCCCTCGCAACCGCTTTCAATCGCCTCATGGAAGAACCTCTCAAGTTCTCTCGGATCATCCGTGAAGATGGCCTTGCTTAACCTAACCTTCTCGCCCTCCTCGATTATCGACTCGAGAGCCTTCCTCCTCTCCTCTATGGGCTCCAAAGTCAGGTCCCTCCCATTAACATAGAGAAGTTCGAAGAAGTGAAGTCTAACAGGATACTGCTCGATCGCCTTATGGACATCATGTTTCCTCTTCCGATGCATGAGCTCTTGAAATGGAAGCATGTCCCCGGTGTCAGGGTCTATTGCGACGCACTCGCACTCCAATATTGCTTCATCCGCCTTAACGTGCCTCTCCACGAGTTCCACGACGTCCGGATACTGGGATGTTATGTTCTCGAGCCTTCTCGAGAAGATCATAACTTCACCACTCTTCTTGTGGATCTGCATCCGCTCTCCATCATACTTGTATTCGGCTAAGCATTTGCCCCCGAGCTTGTTTAGTATCTCATCCGCTGATGAGAGCCTTTCGGCGAGCATGGGCCTTATCGGTCTACCGACGGTTATCTTAACTTTCTTCAACCCCTCGACCCCTTCGAGAGCCGCGGTCTTCGCGACGAAACCTATGTCAGATGTGATGTTGTAAGCTCTCTCAAACAGCTCTCTTGTTTCCTTTCCACCTCCGAAGAGTATTGACAAAGCGTCGAGGATCGTCATGTCAGCTACGCCAAGCCTCATCTTACCCGTAACTATTCTAAGTATGTACTTCGCCTCCTTCGGCTGAGCTGACGCGAGAAGTCCGCTGAGGATCTGAACTTTTGTCTCCATCGCGCCTTCACCACTCTCCTTAGCGATTCTCTCTAACGCTGAGTAAACATCCTGAACTGTCAACTGCTCAGCAAAGAGAGTTACTTGACTCCGCTTCGCGAGCATCTTTTCTCCCACGAGGCCGACGTCGCCAAGCTCTTTGTACGCTTGATTCACCTCTTTCTCTCTCGCTCCAGACGCCAGTCTAACTGCTCTCAGGGCAAGTCTGTCAGCCACCCCGAGCTCTAAACCTATGAAAGGCGGATAAACCTCCCCCAAGGTCAAGTAGACCACCTTGTCTATGACTTTCGATGGGGCTTTCCTGAGCATCTCAACGAGCAAGTTCGTCATCTCTATCCTTCCCGTAATCGCCTCGATCCGCTCATAAACGTCCACGAGCTCCGAGAATAGCATCTCCATCAAAGATACCTTATGATCATCTAATTAAGGGTTCTCAAGCTAGGGCTTCATCGGCTAACCTAGGAGTTATACCCTTAGAACATGAGCGAATAACAGCCTTAACTTCCTAGGCTTGAGCTACGGCCTCTTAGAATCTTCTCAGAGTAGGATGATGCAAGGAGAGAATTTAAGAAGCTTAGTAATCCACCTTCGGCGGATGAGCTTAGGAGAGCAGTTAATTGAGTATAGGCCAATAGGAGTGATTCACTCGCCGTTTAAGGATGTTCGCGGGGTACCGATCCAACCTAAGGCTGCCAAAGGGGTTGAAGGGGTGATTGAAGTGTTTCCCCAATACGTCGACGGCTTAAAGGATCTTGATGGATTCTCTCACATAATCCTGATCTATCACTTCCACTTAGTTGAGGGATACTCACCCCTGGTCAAGCCCTACATGGATCGGGTGGAGAGAGGGGTCTTCGCGACAAGAGCGCCAGCCCGCCCAAACCCGATAGGGATCTCGGTCGTGAGGCTCGTGAAGATCGACGAAAACTACATACATGTCAGAGACTTAGATGTGGTCGATGGAACTCCGCTACTCGACATAAAGCCTTACGTGCCAGACTTCGATGTCTTCGAGGTCGAGAAAATTGGCTGGCTTGAGAAGAAAATTCATAAGCTTCGACTGGCAAGACGTGATGGAAGATCCGCTAAGAGGCTGAAATGATGAGAGCGTTCAGCGACGTGTCAAAGATAGGGATACTGATGATCGGAGCCGCTCTTCTGGTGATAGCCGGGATCGCGGCCCATTTCTACCTAACCTTCATGCAGCGCATCCCGCCTCCATCGCCTCCCTCTCCCTTCAACGCCTACTGCCGCCATAACGCGGTGATAATCCGTTCAAACCAAGAGCTCAAAGATGTCAGAGTGTTGGATAACAGCTCGAATCAAATATGCTTCTTTGAGAGAATAGCTGCGGGATCCGAAGAGCTGTGCGTGGTTGGGAGCCGAGGATTATACGTAGTTCAGGCCGGAGATCATAAGGATGTCGTTGAATGCTGGGAGGAGAGGGTTATAGGGCTTGATTAAGGACTTATTTCAGATGATATTATCAAAGCTTAAAACCATATGATAGGAGAGTTGAGAGGGCGTGAAGATAGTTTTCCATGAAGATTATTTTAAGGTGTATTCCTCAGATCCCGCGGCGGCGCCTGGAAGAATCGAGGCGATCATCCGCGAGCTCATGGGCTTGGAGCTGGTTGAGCCCGAGCCTGCGAGGGAGAGCGATGTTCAGCTAGTTCATACATCAAGACACATAAGCTATGTTAAGGAAATGCCTCAGGTTTATGAGATTGCTTTGCTAGCAGTTGGAGGCGCGATAAAGGCTTCGGAGATAGCGTTGGGCGGGGAGCCTGCCTTCGCGGTGATAAGACCTCCAGGCCATCATGCAAGCCGTGATAGCTGCTGGGGCTTCTGCTACTTCAATAACATCGCAGTATCAATCGAGAAGCTTAGGGTGGAGGGAAGGATCGGGAAGGCCGTGATCATAGATATAGATCTGCACTACGGAGATGGAACTGCCAATATCTTCGCAGACGTCCCGGAGGTGATTTACCATCACGTCGCATTAGGAGATGGGGAAACCTTTCTATCCGATCTAGGTAGGTTCCTCGACTCGATCCGCGAATGCGATATCGTGGCGGTCTCGGCGGGCTTCGATCGTCATAAGGAGGATTGGGGAGAGATGCTAGAGACCGAGGATTATAGGCGGGCGGCCGAGATCATCAGGAAGTTCTCGAGGAGGAAGTGCGAGGGGAGAAGGTATGCTGTGCTAGAAGGAGGTTATAATCATGCCACTTTAGGAAGAAGTGTGAGAGCATTTATCGAAGGCTTTAGATGAAGAATTGCGCTGAAAGATCTCAGACTATACTCTGAAACCTTTCTTACAAGATTACTTAGATTACACTTAAATTCCTCGGGATCTTCCCTCGATTAGGAAGGGTGGCGATGGCATACCAAATTATTTAGCCCCTTCACCATGGGATTTTAGGAGCCTCGTCGAAGGCTCATTTAGACTTGATTTTGGAGGTGTAAGATCATGCTAGGTCTGGGAACGAGATATGATCCGATTAAGGTCGAGGAGGAGGTCTCCAGGTGGTGGGATGAAAATAGGATAATGGAGAAGGTCTTTAAGAGAAATGAGGGCGCTCCTACCTTCGCCTTCCTAGAGGGGCCTCCGACCGTTAACGGATATATGCATGTTGGCCATGCCCGCGGCCGAATCTACAAGGACGTAGTGTTAAGGTTTCAGGAGATGAACGGCCTTTACGTCTGGAGGAGAGGTGGATGGGATTGTCTCGGATTACCTACCGAGCTTGAGACTGAGCGGAGGCTCGGCTTGAAGTCCAAGAAAGATGTCGAGAAGATCGGAATGGAGAGATTCGTCGAGGAGGCGAACAAGCTCGTCGATTACTACATCGAACACTGGAGGAAGGCTTCGGAGAGGCTTGCGGTCTGGCTCGACTACGATAACGCCTATGAAACTAGGAGGGAAAACTACATCGAGCATGTCTGGTGGCTCATAAAGCAGGCTCACGAGAAGGGAGATCTAGTGGAGAGCCTCAGGGTCGTCCCGTTCTGCCCGAGATGTGAGACCCCGCTCAGCGGCCACGAAGTAGCGCAGGGATATGAAGAAGTTGAAGATCCATCGATCTACGTTAAGTTCAGGCTCCTCGGATCCAAGAAACAATACGTTGTGATTTGGACCACCACCCCTTGGACGCTTGTCGCAAATGAGGCAGTTGCTGTGAACCCATATGAAGAGTACGTAAGGGTTAGGGTCGGAGACGAGTATTGGATCTTGGCCTCGAAGCTCATGGCGCTAGTTCTAGGAGCTCTCGATGTAAAAGGCTATGAGATTGTCGAGAAGTTCAAGGGGTCAGCTCTCCTCGGCTTGAAATACGAGCACCCGCTTATCGAGGAAGTCCCAGCTCACCATGAGCACCAGCCCCCGGCGCACACGATAATCCCGGCGGAGTTCGTTACGATGGAAGAGGGGACGGGGTGCGTTCACACAGCCCCCGCGCACGGACCGGAAGACTTCGAGGTCGGAAGAGAGTTGGGGCTCCCGATATTCAACCCCGTCGCCCCTAACGGATACTTCACGAAAGATGGTGGAAGCTTCGCCGGAGGATACTTCAAAGAGGTCAGCAGCCGGGTGATAGAGCTCCTCAAAGAGAAAGGCCTACTTCTCAAGCATGATAAGATCAGACACAATTACCCTCATTGCTGGAGATGCGGCTCACCTCTCATCTACTTATCGAGCAAGCAGTGGTTCCTCAGCGTGAAGCGGATCAAGAAGCTGATGATCGAAGGAAACAAGAAGGTTCTATGGAGACCTAAGTGGGCTGGGGAGCACAGGTTCGGAGACTGGCTCGAGAACGCCGAGGACTGGTGCATCACTAGGACTAAGATCTGGGGAACTCCTTTACCGATCTGGAGATGTGAGAAGTGTGGAGAGATCAAGATAGTCTCGAGTAAGAAAGAGCTTGAAGAAGCTGAGGTGAAGCCTGAGAAGATAAGGCTTCTGAGACCATGGATCGATCGAGTAATGTTCAGGTGTAGAAAATGTGGTGGGTGGATGAGGCGAGAACCCTTCGTTATGGATACTTGGCTCGACTCAGGCATGGCTCACACCGCGAGCATAGATGGCTTAAGGAATCAGGATCTCTTCAGAAAGCTGTTTCCATACGACTTCATTACCGAGGCAATAGACCAGACCAGGGGATGGTTCTACACTCTTCTCTTTACCTCAACCTTGCTATACAATGAGCCGCCCTACAGAATTGTTCTGAACCAGGGCCACGTTTTAGATGCCGAAGGGAGGAAAATGAGCAAGAGCAAGGGGAACGTTATCTGGGCTATCGAGACGATGAACAAGTATGGTGTAGATCCTCTCAGGTTATACTTGGTGTCAAAGGCCGCTCCATGGGAGAGCATGAACTTCGTTGAGCAGGAGCTCGAACAGACCATTCGAGACCTGAACATCCTCTGGAATGTCTTCTCATTCGCTCTAACCTACTTCAAGCTCGACAAATTTGATCCGGAGAGAATAACCATCGAGGCCTTGGAAAAATACCTGAGGCCAGAGGATAGGTGGATAATATCGAGAATCAATAGCTTAAACAGGCATGTCACAAATAATCTCAAGTCCCTTGATATACACTCAGCTGCAAGAGCTCTGAAGAACTTCATATTAGACGACCTTAGCAGGCTTTACGTCAGAGCGATTAGAAGGAGAGTCTGGATAGAGGAGGAATCTTGGGATAAGAGCGCGGTCTACGCAACCCTCTATTACGTTCTAAAGAGATTGATTCTGATGCTCGCTCCAGTAACTCCATATCTCTCTGAAAAGCTCTATCAAGCTCTAAGGCTAAAAGATGATCCGGAGAGCGTCCACCTCTGTAACTGGCCCAAGCCAGATGAGAGGCTGATCGACGAGGAGATCGAGGACGACATGGAGATCGCTAGAGCTACCATCTCAGAGGCGATCGCGCTAAGACAGAAATACGGTAGGAAACTTCGATGGCCGGTTAAAGCGCTGATCCTCTCCCCCAGAAGCCCGAAGGCTCAGAAATCTTTGCGAAAGATATCCGAGTTCATCAAGTCTCAGGTTAATGCGCTTGACCTTAAGATACTCCAAGTCGGCGAGAAACCCGAGGTAGTGAAGCTCATAGCCAGACCCGTTTACGCGAAACTTGGACCAAAACTTGGAAAGGATTTGAAGGAGGTTGCTGAAAGGATCGAAGGCATCGATGGGAGGAGGATAAGATCGGAGCTCGAGTCTCGGGGATCATTCAAGCTCGTTCTAAGTGATGGAAGGATCGTGGAGCTGAGCGAAGAGGATCTAGTCTTCGAGGAAGTTTTACCCGAGCATTTCGGAAGAATTGAGGGGAGATTTGCCGACGTATATGTAGACTTCTCGGAGACCAAGGATATAGTCGCCCAGTCCCTTGCGAGGGAGATTATCAGAAGGGTTCAGGTGATGAGGAAAGAACTCGACCTTGTGATCTCAGACTACATCGCCGCGACGATAATCGTTCAGGACAAGGAAGATTTGGAGCTCCTTAAGGGGATGAAAGAATACATCATGGAGGAGGTTCGAGCGAAAAAGCTTGAGATAGTCTCTGAAAGACCTGAGAAAGCGGAAGGGTATGAGAGGAAATGGGACATCGAGGGTAAGAGCGTTGAGATAATAGTCTCTAGAGCTGGAGAGTCGTAGAAGAGAGCTAGGTGGAATATTGCCATCCCTCATAAGCTATGTCAAGGAGGTGTTCAAGAAGCTTGACGAAAACCATTACAAGGTTCTGAGGATAATAGAACGCAACTTATCAAGATACGAGGTTGTCCCTAAGGAGATCATACTAAGCGAGAGCGGGCTAGGCCAGAGGGCAGAAAAACTACTGAAGAAGCTTCACGAATACAAGCTGATCTGGGCTCCGATGGGGCTCGAGAGAGGATTCTGCATAAACTATAATGGACTGGACCTACTTGCACTTAAATCGCTTGTCAATCGAAATATTATCAAGGGCCTTGGAAGGCCGCTTGGAGTCGGGAAGGAGGCCGATGTCTATGATGCACTGACCCCCAGAGGGGATAGAGTGGCTGTGAAGTTCTTCAGGATAGGGAGAACGAGCTTCAAGAAATATGAAAGGCATAGGACAAGCTTAGTATACTCACACAGCTATCTTGCCGCCTCAATGAAATCTGCTGAAAGGGAGTATAAAGCTCTCAGAATATTGTATCCCAGGAAGGTTAAGGTTCCGAGGCCGATCGCCAGAAACAGGCATGTGATCGTAACGAGCTTCTTCCAAGGCATAGAACTTGCCTCGGCCCCGCAGCTCGCGAACCCGATGAGAGTCTTAGGAGAGATCCTCAAGAACATGAAGAAAGCATATGACGCGAAAGTAGTTCATAGCGATCTAAGCGCATACAATATTCTGATAACCCCGAGGGAGGACATACTGATAATTGATTGGCCTCAATGGGTTAACCCAAAGCATCCGATGGCTCAAGTATACTTGAAGAGGGATATCTCCCAGCTCATTAAGTTCTTCAGGAGAAAGTGGAAGATCAGAGAATTACCAGAAGAATACCTAAAGCTTGTTGAAGAGGTTTGTGGAGAAAGCTTTTTAATGTGAGGAGCCGTGCTAAATTGAAGGTGCTCAGATAATGGTCTCTATGCGCTTGGGAGCCTTTGTAAGCTTTATCGGAGCCTTGATAGCGCTCATCCCCGCAATTTACTTTATCACGCTTCCACTCGATTCACCAACAAGAGAATTCTTCACTCAGCAAATGATGGGGCTGCCTATGATCTTGTACTTCACGGTCGCCGGGGCGGTTGTAACGGTGCTCGGACTCCTCCTCTTCATCAAGGCTGCGAGAGCCCCGCCCGAGGCCGTCTACCCCGGAGTGGTCAGGCAGCCGCGAGCCGCTAGAATTAGAAGACCTGCTAAGAGTGAAGTAGAGCCTCGGCCAACGATCTCCGGAAAGGGTGAGATAGTTGCTGAGATAGAACGTGAGATAGAGGAAATTGTTCAGTCTGAGGAAGCTCCGGTTGAGGAGGCCGCTGAGGAGCCGTTGGTTGAAGTAGTTACCAGCGGTCAAGATATGGTATGCCCGCACTGCGGCGCGCTCAATCCGCTTAAGTCCACCAAATGTAGTAAGTGTAAGAAGAAGCTTTATGAATTAAAGGAGGGAGAGCCGAGGTGTCCAGTCTGCGAGGCACCACTCCGATTGTCGAAGAGAATTGCCGGAGACCTATTTACATGCGGACTATGTTTCTCCGAACTCCGAATACCAAGCGAGATCAGAGAAGAGATAGGTTTGAGGTGAAGAGGTCCTTCGCCCCCAACAACTAAAATGAATCAGGGAAATTTTGCGATAAATGCTCAGTTTGGAATATTTCTGAGAAAAGCTTAAAATCCCCTCTCTAACGTTATATGATGAAGAACGTTGACACAGGCGCAGAATGCTAAGGCGAACATGGGCAAAAGACCTCTTGTGATGGTGATGAAGCATGTGGATAAGCTCATCAGAGTAAAGCTGAAGAACGAGCTAGTATACGAGGGAAAAATGACCGAATGCGACGGCTACATGAACATAGTAATCGAGAAGGCAGTAGAGTACGAAGGTAACGGAAGGAGAGCGCAGTATCCTCGGATACTCATAAGAGGCAACAACATAATGTACATACAGCTCAAGCCGGAGCTCGCGGAGATCTAATCAACCAAGTCGGCGGTGCTTGGTGAGGCTTCCTTTAAATACTAATACTTGAGAATAGGTCTCCGGGATCTGGAATGCAGAAATCGAGAATTGTGATCGAGAGGACGAATCTTCTACCCGTTAAGGATCAGCATGTTGAACTCGTAGAGAGGAAGGGTCTTGGGCACCCCGACTATATCATAGATTCAGCCTGCGAGTATGCCAGCTTAGCGCTCTCGAGATACTATATGGAGAACTTTGGGCAGGTTCTTCATCATAACGTGGATAAGGGATTGCTCGTTGGAGGGCACTCGAATGTATGGTTTGGTGGAGGAGTTGTAGAGGAGCCCATAAACATAGTCATTGCTGGAAGGGCCACGACTAAGCTCTCAACCGCCTCGGAGGATGTTGAAGTTCCTTACAGAGAGCTTATAGAGAATGCAGTGAAGGAGTTTATTCGAGAGAACTTCAGGTTCCTAGATCCGGAGGAGCACTTGGCGGTGGACGTTAAGGTTAGGATGGGTAGCGCGGACTTGAGGAAGATCGTTAACACTCCTAACGATATCCCGAGGGCGAACGACACCTCTTACGGTGTGGGGTATGCTCCTCTAACCCCCCTTGAGAAGCTCGTCTACGAGGTTGAGAGGAGGATCAATTCTAAGAGCTTTAAGGGAAGGGTTCCCGAGAGTGGAGAAGACTGTAAGGTCATGGGGCTGAGAATTGGGAAGAGATATCTAATCACGGTCGCCGACAGCATAATAGCCTCCCTTACTCCTGACTCAGATCATTACGAAGCCGTGAAGAATGAGATAAGAGAAGAGGTCTTCAGGATCGCTGACTCGATCCTAGCGGGGGAAAAGCCTGAAGGGGTCGAGGTGTACGTTAACGCTGCTGACAAGCCTGAGGAAGGAATATTCTATCTGACGGTAACCGGAACTTCGGCTGAGGGCGGCGATGATGGGAACACTGGGAGGGGGAATAGGGCTAATGGTCTGATTACTCCGAATAGGCAGATGTCTCTTGAGGCAACCGCTGGAAAGAACGTTAGATCCCACGTCGGGAAGCTGTACAACATCATCGCGAGAAGGATCGCTGAGAGAATATACGAAGAGACCGGAAAGATCGACGAAATCTATGTCAGGATTCTGAGCCAGATAGGCAGGCCAATAGATAAGCCTCTCGTGATCTCGATTCAATACACCTCTCTCGACAATATAGATGAAAGGTCCTTCGCATATGAGGCGGCCGAGATAGCTAAGGATCAGATGAGAAAAATTCTGGAGCTCGAGAAACTCGTCCTGGAGCAGAAGATCATGCTCTTCTAGTCTAGAAACTTATCCAACCCCTTGCCTCTCTGAAGTATCTCATGGCATCTCCTTGGGGTCACGCACCTAAACTCCATTCCATATGATGTCAGCTCTCGTATAGCAGACTTCTGAACGCCGGGAGCTGCGAGAATCATCCTCGGCTTCTTGCCAAACTCTTTCTCGATCTCATTGGCGTAGCTTAATAGCTGCTTGACATCCTCCGTGGTCGCGTTCCTTCGCTTTATCTCAACGACCACCAAATTTCCTGAGGAATCAACTCCCAGTATGTCTATGAACCCCGCTTGGCCTGCCCTCCTCTCCTCCTCGACGGGTTTGAATCCCTCCTCAATCAGGGACGGCTCGAGGAGAATCGCTTTCTTCATCTCCTCCTCGGTGGCGTACATCGCGAACTCGGCCGAGTCTTTCAGCCTGTAAGTATCGATGCTGTAAACCTTCTTGACGATCACCCGGAGAACCTCCTGCGGGCTGA
>CAZILE010000015.1:0-13700 GCA_964540045.1 uncultured Nitrososphaeria archaeon
GATAAGTCTCTTGGAGGCTGAGCAGCCGAGGTTCAAACACCTATCTCTAGACATCGAGGTCTTATCTCCGGTCGCGACGAGAGTCCCCTCCCCCAGCAAGGCGAGAGATAGGGTGGGAGCGATAGCCCTTATCGGAAGCGATGGGAGGAAAGAGGTTTACCTGCTCAAGAGCTCCAGGCTCGGCGATGTTTCTAGCATGGACTCCTGCGAGGTGAAGGTCTACGACGACGAAGTAAAGATGCTGAAGGACTTGTTCGAGATCATGAAAAGCTATCCGGTGATAGCGACCTTCAACGGAGACGACTTTGACCTCCCGTATCTAAGGCATAGAGCGGAAGTCCTTAAGATCTCGAGGGAGAACGTTCCGATAAGCCTTGGAAGAGAGGGAGCGTCCCTGAGACATGGGATACACATCGACCTATACAAGTTCTTCATGAACAAGAGCATACAAGTCTACGCGTTTGATAACAAGTATAGGGAGCACACTCTGGAAGCGATAGCCCAAGCAATACTCGGAAAGGGTAAGATAGCATTAGAGAAGCCTATTGGAGAGCTATCGGGCGAAGAGCTCGCGAGATACTGCTTCCAAGACGCACTTCTAGTTCATGAGCTACTCACCATGGACGACGAGCTCATCCTAAAGCTCTTAGTCGTCTTATCGAGAATCAGCAGAATGCCGATAGAGGATGTGTGCAGGCACGGCGTATCAGGCTGGATCAAAAGCCTCCTCTACTTCGAGCATAGGAGAAGAGGATGCATTATCCCAAGACATGATGAGCTTTTGGAGGAGAAGGGGGTCATTTCGACAAAGGCCGTGATCGAGGGAAAGAAGTATAGGGGGGCAATAGTTGTCGAGCCCACTCCCGGGGTTCACTTCAATGTAACGGTCCTAGACTTCTCATCCCTATATCCTTCCGTGCTGAAGGAGTGGAACCTCAGCTATGAGACTGCTAGATGCCCTCACCCGGAGTGTAGGGATAACATAGTTCCGGAGACCAGCCACTGGATCTGTAAGAAGCGGAGGGGCATTCAGAGCGAGGTTATAGGCTGCCTCAGGGATATTAGAGTTAGGTGGTATAAGCCTAAGAGCTCTGACCAAGGCCTTCCAGAGACTCAGCGGAGATGGTATGGGGTCGTCCAGAGGGCTTTGAAAGTCTTTCTAAACGCCGCTTATGGGGTCTTCGGATTCGAGGAGTTCCCGCTCTACTGCCCGCCCGTTGCCGAGAGCACGGCCGCGATCGCTAGATATGCTTTCAGGAAGACCGTGGAGAAAGCCATTGAACTCGGGGTTCAAGTTCTTTACGGCGATACTGACAGTCTTTTCATAAAGACTGATAAGGAGAAGGTGATAGAAGAACTAGTCTCATGGGCGAAGAAGGACTTGAAGCTCGACTTAGAGCTCGATAAGAGATATAGATATGTTGTCTTCTCGCAGAGAAAGAAGAACTATCTCGGAGTCACGGATAAGGGCGTCGTAGATGTTAAAGGGCTTACTGGAAAGAAGGCTCACATTCCTAAGTTCATAAAAGATTCTTTCGAGGAAATGCTGAGAATATTACAGGAAGTTAAGAATGAGGAGGAGTTCGAGAGAGCGAAGAGCAGAATTGAGGATCTGATAAGGTCGAGATATCAGGCGCTGAAGAAAGGCGAATACGATCTGGAAGAGCTGTCCTTCAGGGTAATGCTGTCGAAGAGAGTTGAGAGATATGTTAAGACTACTCCACCACACGTGAAGGCGGCTAAGAAGCTGATCAACCGAGGGGTCACGGTCGTCCCGGGAGATATAATCACGTATGTGAAAACTAGGGATAGTGATGGGGTTGAGCCCTTAGAGTTCGCTAGGAAAGATCAGGTAGACGTGGACAAGTATATCGAGTATCTGACATCAACATTCGAGCAAGTTTTAGACGCCCTCGGAATAGACTTCAACAAGATAACCGGGGTTACTAGCCTCGAGCACTTCATGTAACGATTCCAGAACGCGTATAATTCGTTGCGACCCTATCGGAAAAATCCATTAGTTTTACTTGTGTGAACCTACGATATTTATTTGAGCCGAGGTTCATCCTCATGGAAGAAGAATGCTTGTTGTGAAATGCGTGCCTGTCGGCAGGCTCTTCTCGAACGCTTACATAGTCTTTGATCAAGGATCCTTGGAGGGGATAATTATCGATGCTGGAGATGAGGCGGAGAAGATCTTGGAAGTCGTGAGGGCAAATGATGTTAGAGTGAAGGGAATCTATCTTACACATGGTCATTTCGATCACATCCTGGCCGTCGGGGATTTGAGGAGAGAATTGGGCTGCGGCTTCTACATCCATAAGGCTGATGAAAGCATTCTGTCCCGTGTCCCGATGGACGCCAAGTATTTTCTGGGAATAGATGTTGATCTGCCGCCTAAGCCTGATGGATGGCTACGTGATGGGCAAACCTTCAAGGTCGGAGAGGCTCTCGTGAAGGTGATCCACACTCCAGGCCACACTCCTGGAAGCGTATGTTATGTGATCGGCGAAAACGTCTTCGTGGGAGACACGCTTTTCGCCGGATCGATAGGCAGAACAGATCTACCGGGAGGTGACATCAACGAGCTCGCACGCTCTCTAAGAGGTAAGATCCTGAAGCTTCCAGATCATTATGTAGTATATCCTGGGCACGGACCTTCCTCTACGATTGGAGTGGAGAAAAGGTTGAACCCCTTCGTGAGAAGCTTGATGTATGGTTGGGATAAGCTTGGGTGGCCTGTTTAACCCTCTATCTCGCATATCGGGCTCTCGGACTCCATGAACATGTCAAGAGCAAGCCTCGCTATCTTTTGAAACGCTGAGCACAAGCTTAGTGAGATGAGCTCTACTTGGGCCGCGAACTTGTAGAGTTGCCGATCTCTTAAAGAAGTTTCTTCAAGCTCTTCTCTCAAGAGAGATGCTAGATGGTCTTTTGGAAGCGTGAGGATTGCTATCGCCTTTTCTAGGTTTAGAGAGAGATATGCATTGAATGCTTCATCTAAGAGCCTTGATGACTCTTCGAGGATCCTCCTTAAGCCATTATACATGGTTGAAACGGCCCAGATCTTCTTTCTGAGCCCCGAGACGAGTTCGCCTAACTTCAGGAGAGCCTCGGCCAGGTCGTCCATAAGATTCACTAGGATTGCTGAGGAGTGGATATGGGAGGGGCTTCTGAACCTTAGGGATCTTCCAAGCTCCCTCCTCTTGAAATAGGTTATTATGAGCCTCGTATGAAGCTGAAGAAGCTCCTCAACCCTTCTTCTTAGGATCTCGAGGTAGGGTATTAGATCGTATCTCCCGGTCTCCAAGAACCGCGATATATTGCTAAGGATCTCCGAGGTCAGGATGTAGCTTCGCTTAATCAGGTCGTCAACTGGGAAGCGCGAGTAATCCAGCACGTTTCGAAAGACTAGCTCGGAATCCCTACTTCTAGCGAGCTCGAATCCAGGTAGCTTCTCAACGAGACCCCCCAGCTCTTTGGAGATCTCATGAGCTAGCGCTCTGGAATACGATACGTGGATTAGGTCATATCCTATTCTATAGCCTGCTAGGATTATGTTCTGAAGCTGCTCATTACTCCTACAGAGGTCAGCATTGATCCGGCATGAGCTCAGCTTCAACCTGGCCTCAGGCGTGCTCAACCTAAGGCTTCCGTCAAGTCCTTCGCTGATCTCGATGAAATCTCCCGGCCTAAGTCCCCTGCTGAGAACCCAATCTTTTGGAAGCGAGATGGAGTAGGTCGCTCTCCCAACGACCTGGAGCCTTCGGAAAACCCTTTCGGGGCGCTTGCCTCCCATATTCTCTACTTACATTACGTATAAAATGAGAAATAAGGTTTATGTAGCAGTAACAATGAGTCAAGGTTAGGAGGTGGAGAGTGGAATGCTCTTCTTGGAGAAGAAGCCTCAGATGTCCTTGAGGAGAAGCTACGCTAATGGCTACAAGTACTGCTCTAGATGCCGAATCTACTACCTCACTGATAGCGTTAGATGCCCATACTGCGGGATCCTGCTGAGAAACTCACCTAGGAAGAAGAAGTCCTTGAAGAATGCGAGGGTCATCAAGGTTCCGGACAATCTCTTGAAAGAGGCTGAGAAGGTAGACATTGAGGTTAAGACAAAGGCTTAAGCTCGAGAAAACTTACTGCCTGTATTACCTAGCGTGAGCTATTTACTTCTTGACTCGTATTCGCCGAAAATCTACTTCATCAGAGTCTGAAATTCCTTGAGCCGCGCTGTGGAGTAAGGCTTATCTCCTCTCTTCGAGAAGCTCCTTATGGATGAAGTTCTGGCTGTTAGACCTTGCATCGGAGCCTGAGAGAGGAACGCCGGCCGTCTCGCTTTGGCTCAAGAGGGAGGATGGATCAACCTGGCTTACGAAGAGAAGTTACATCCCCAGCTTCTACTTAGTTGGAAGTCTAGATCAAGCAATCTCAATAATCAAGGCCGAGGGGTTAAGGTTTGAGAGATGTAGTCGAAGGATTCGCGGAAGGCCGGTTGAAGCGCTGAGAGTGTATGTTGAGCGAGAGGACCTAGATAACTATGCTTCAAAGGTTTTCGGGAAACTCTCCGACTTGGAGATTTATGAAGACGACCTTCGTCTAACCGCCAAATATTTGCTCGAGACAGGGTTGAAGCCATGCTCTTGGCTGGAGGTTCGCGGCAGGCAGGCTGGCGAAGAAGATGGAGTTCGCATCCTAGAGGATGGAGAGATCCGAGAGTCGGAGCCCTCGCCTCCTCCGAGACTTCGAGTTATGGCCATAGACTTCCTCTTCTTCGGCGAGAGAGGCTCCGCGCGAGCCGATCGTGATCCGATTAGGCTAATATCGCTTTGCTTTGATGACGGATCAAGAATTCAACTAGAAGGTGATGAGCCCAACATCGTGAGATCGCTACTATCCGTGGTCAAGGAAAAGGATCCGGATGTGATCGTAGGCTTTGGGACAAACCGCATTCAATGGAGCTATTTCGAGGAGCGGGCTAAGAGGCTTGGAGTAAGACCAGCTATTGGAAGGCTTGGGGCCGAGCCTAGGATGAGCGTCCACGGACATGTTTCAATTCGAGGAAGGCTCAACATAGATCTCGAGGACATGGCCAGAGACATCCCGGAGCTAACCGTGGAGAGCCTCGAGGAATTCGTGAAATATCTTGGGGTCAATGCGAAGCTAGATACGGTCGAGGAGTACGAGCTGGCGAAGACCTGGGAGAATGAAAGAGAGCTTGTTAAGAGATATTCCATGCAGAGAGCTGAGGCTATCTTAAAGGCCTTTGAAGCGGTTAAGGATTTTATCTACAGTTTAAGCGAGCTGACCAGAATGCCTGCGGACTATGTCCTAACAGCTTCGGCAGGCTTTAGGGTCGAAAATTATCTGATGAGCTTGGCGGCGAGAGTCGGTGAGCTTATCCCAAGAAGAGGTGAGATCGCGCACGTAAGCTATCCGGGAGGATTAGTGAAGGAACCCATCAGAGGCATGCATGAAAACGTGGCTGTCCTGGACTTCAGGTCGATGTATCCCAGCTTAATAATAAAGTACAACATCTCATTTGACACGCTCAGCGAGGATGGCGAGAACGTTTCTCCGAATGGATATAGGTTTAGAGCGAGACCTGAGGGATTTCTTCCAACCGCTCTGAAGAGCCTCTTGGAGGAGAGGAGGAAAATTCAGGCCATGCTTAAGGAGGTTTCACCGAACAGCATTGAGGCGAAAATTCTTGATGCCAGGCAGAGAGCTGTTAAGATAATAGCGAACGCGATTTACGGTTACACTGGATGGGCTGGAGCAAGATGGTATAGTAGGGAGATTGCTGAAGCGACTACCGCCTGGGGGAGGGAGGTGATAAACTCGACGATCCGTAAGGCTGAGGAACTCGGAATGAGGGTGATATACTCGGACACCGACTCAGTCTTCTTGAAGAATTATGAAGAGAGAATTGAGAAGCTCGTAGAGTGGATCGAGAAGGATCTCGGTCTCGAGGCGAAGCTCGAAAAGATCTTCAATAGAGTGATATTTACCGAGGCCAAGAAGAGATATGCGGGCATAACTAGAGAAGGCGGGATAGAGATTACGGGGCTCGAAGCGGTGAGAGGCGACTGGAGCGAAGTCGCTCGGGAGGCTCAGCGAGAGACCATTGGAGTCTTGTTGAGGACTGGTGATCCGAGCCAGGCTTTGAAAAAGGCGAGGGAATATGTTAAGCTCCTTAGAAGTAAGGAAGTAGATTTGAAGAAGTTGATAATCTGGAGGCAGATAACTAGATCGCTTAGCGAATATTCCGCGACTCAGCCTCACATAGTAGTGGCGAGGCAGCTGATAAACGAGGGATGGAGAATTCAGCCCGGAGATAAGGTCGGCTACATCATAACAAAAGGCTCAGGGCCGCTGTATTCTCGAGCTAAGCCGTATTTCGAGGTTTCCAAGGATGAGGTAGATTGGGAGTATTATGTTGAGAAGCAGGTCGTTCCAGCATGTGGAAGAGTTCTGGAAGCCGTTGGGGTTAAGGCTGAAAAAATTTTGGAGAGCGGTGAGATGACTTTAACGGACTTCTTCGGCTAGCTCCTCGGCTTCCTATCGAAGTATATGTTCTTCCCATAGGCTGATAGCGGTATCCCGAGAGCTACTTCTGAGTTCTTCAATAACCCGAGCCTGAGAGCTGCGACGCCGACGGAGAACATAATCCTATTATCAACATTCAGAAATGATGCAGTCTTAACGGCCGAGCCAACCGCTATTCCCAAATCGATTAATTGGAAGATACAGCTCGGCCCCGAGTATCCGCCCCCGCTCTTTCTCGGAGCCTTCCTGAACCCCTCGCAGTTCACGTATCCGCATCCACCGCAGTCAAGGTCTTTTGGCTTCGACGCCTTCACTCCGATCAGGAGAAGAGCGTTTGACCTTCTAACGCTCTCCGCATCTCGTGCGAAGAAGCCTTTACCCAGCTCCGATCCAACCTTTTCCATCTCCTTGGCCACCTTCTCAAGTTCATTCTCACTCGATAAGAGTACAAACTCGATATCGTCTATTCCTCTAGTCTTGGGAGCTGTTTTAGCGCTTATTAGCATAAGCTTAGCGGCCTGGATTACGGATTCCTTTAACTCTGAGTCCATCAGAAACAGGGCTTGGGAGCGTTTTAAATAGCTTTTCATGAAAAGCTGACTTTATAGGCTCGTGATGCATGAGTTAAGAAGGACGGATGATTAAAGGGGGATATCATGAGGATCTTAGAAAGGCTTCTAAGATCCTGAGAGAATGGAATCGTGGGGCAGTTCTTGTATTTCATGATGATGCAGATGGACTTTGTGCCGGGGCTATCGCCTCGCTCGCTCTTGAAAAGCTCGGGATAGAGCATAAGCTCGTCTGCGTTGAGAAACTTTCACCCCAGATCGTTAAGTTGATCCACTCCCAGGGAAATAGGCTATACCTCTACGTTGACATAGGATCTGGGAGGGCTGATCTGATAGTCGAGGAGCTTAAAGAGGTAGGAGGCTTAGCGATCATAGCTGATCACCATGATCCAATCGAGATGAAGCATGAGAACCTTCTACACTTGAATCCTGAGCTATACGGATATGATGGAGAGAGCGAGGCCAGCGGGTCGACCGCAACGTATCTTCTAATGCGGGAGGCCGTTGATATCAAAGAGGCTGCCTGGATAGCCGTCGTGGGGTCTGCCGAGATCCCTGGAAGCTTAAGAAGCCTTAACCGGATACCCTTGATGGATTCTATCGAGGCCGGTGATGTCGAGTTATCTAGTAGAGGGAAATCTGAGAGCTATCGAATCAAATTTCTCGGAAAGCCTTGGAGAAAACTCTCCTCAACCCTGACGGCCATTGGAAGCATGGGATACTATGTCGGCGGGCCGCAGGAGGCCATAAGACATCTGAAGGGAAGGTCGGTTCCGGAGGATCTGGCAAGCCGGTTTGAGAACCTTAGAAAAAAGAAGTTCACTCAAGCATTCGCGATTATCTCGAGGGAGGGATTGAGGGTGGAGGGCCGAGTTCAGTGGTATCATTTGGGAAGCCTCTTCAAGGGCTTAGGCTCAAAGGCCGTTGGAACCTTCACATCAATGTTAAGCTACAAAAAGAATGTCGATCCAACGAGATATTTAATCGGGTTCATGGATTTCGAGCCCGAGATCCCGGGGCTAGGAAGGATTGCGGGAAGCTGGGTGAAGCTGTCCGTCCGAGCTCCGAGGAAGCTCTTAAAGCTTATCGAGGCGAACGAGATGCCAGCAATCTCCAGCCTTACCGTGGAGGCGGCGAAAAAGATCGGCGGATCTGGGGATGGACATAGGTTTGCTGCTTCAGCCTTGATTCCGGCTGGGAGAGAGAGGGATTTCATAGGGGAGTTCAATAGGCTTATCGAGGAGCATGGACCTCAAAGTATAGATTAGCTCCGCTTGATCAAGACATATCCGCCCGCGAAGGTTAGGGCTAGCCCGCAGCCATAGAAAATTAGTTGAATTGGGCTGGTGGATGGAAGCTTGTTTATGGTCGCTAGGAGAGATCCTATCCAGGTGAAGCTCGTCAGCAGTCCTATGACTATTAGTGTAAGCCCGGGGATGAGCATAGTTAAACCTAGGCCGGATCTAGGAAGCCCCTGTCCAAGATCGCCGCTTCTGAAGCTCTCGGAGACAAGGGATGGGAAGACCTTTGCCGCGGCCCGTAGTAGGAGCGGGGTGATCGTTAGAACGAATGGAAGCATGGTCGCGAACCACCAGATCGTCAGGGCGAGCGTTAGGGTCATCAACCCGGAGAAATCTAGCTCAAGAGCTTGGAGGAACAAGGACTTGTAGGCATAGATGTAGAAGAACGCGACTATGAAGTTGGCGAAGATAAGGGTGGTGAAAGTGGCTAGGATGAACCTCTTCCAGCTAAACCTCCTACATATCAGGCCGAAGAGATAGAAACCTATGAAATTTCCGGGAACCGCTGCGATCAAGCTACCGATGTAGAGCCCGCCATGCTTAACCGAATCTGCTATCAAGGTCCCGACAGCCGCTCCGACGCCGGCTGGCAGGGGGCCGAAGGCGACCGCAAAGAAGGCTGGAATCACGACCGCAGGTCTGAACTGCCCGAACCCTAGCGGAGAGGATATATAGGCTGTTAGATATGATGCCGCCGCGTAGAGGGCCGCGCACATGGCCATCGCTACGACCTCTAGGGATCTAGGCTTCTCATGCCTCCTCATTACAGGCTTCCGAAAACTTCTCTCAAGATAAGTATTTGATCTTGGAAATCGGTATTTATCTTGATGAAGAAGGACTTAGCGGAACGGCGAGAGATTAGGAGCAGGTTCCTCAGGAGCATCATGAGGAGCGGTGGATCACTTGTTGTTAGCCTTCCGAGGAGCTGGGTGGAGGCAGTTAAGCTTGAGGATGGGGATTATGTGGTTGTCGAGGTCGCTGGAAGCTCCTTGATAATCTCTCCTACGGGGGTTGAGGAGTCAAGTGAAGTTAGGTTGAGATTTGAATCAGATATTAGATCTCTCATCGATAAGATTGTGGCAGCCTATCTCATGGGCTACGACTCGATCCGCTTAAGCTTTCCGCAGCATGTTAAGGAGACCCTCGAGAGAGAGCTCTTCTACTTGAAGGAGAAGTTTATGGGCTTGGAGATCGTTGAGTCAACTAAATCATCAATCACCCTGAGGATGATAATAAATCCGCTCGAGCTTAAGCCTCTCGAAGTTCTCAGGAGGATGTGGAAGCTCTCGGACGACCTGCTGAGACATTCGCTGAGCCCGATCGGAGAGAAAAGATTTGAGCTTTCAGGACTACCGGAAAAGATCGAGGATGATGTCGACAGGCTATACTTCTACATGGTTAGAATATTGAGGAAGAGCCTAGCGAATCCGGCGCTCGCAACCCTGCTAGGCCTCTCAAGCGTCGAGATACTTGACTACAGACTTGCAGCATACTTTCTCGAGAACATAGCTGATAGGGCATTTGAGATCGCTGGGCTCGTCGGGTCTGGAAGTGATGCTACCGGCAAGGTGTTCAACATAAATGATATCTCGAGGGTGATTCTCGAGAATCATAGATTATCTATGGACGCTTTCCTAAACAGAAAGCTGGATGCCATATCTCAGATAAAGAAGAACTTGGAGAAATTGAGCAAGCTGTTGACCCTCCCCAGGCTTAAGGTCGATCAACTTAGAGTTAGAGATGCCTTACTGAGCATAGCTGACATGCAGTACGATATAGCGAACTTAATTCTCCCCAGACTAGCTTAGCGTCCATAACCTTTCAGGAACCCAGCAATTCCTCCGAACCCGTTTTTCAGCATCATGCCCTCTTCATGCTCTGATGATATCAGCTCTACCTTGGCGCCGACCTTCTCAGCTTCCTCTATATACAAGTCTACTAGAGATCGCTCTTCAGATAGTTGTAGAGAAGCTTGACCACATTTCTCGCAAGACTTGGCGAGGATCTCCGGAAGCTTTGAGACCTTTTCCTTCTCATCTAGAGTGTATTCGTACTCCGCTCCGCAGTTTCCGCACTTGATTTTGATCCTGTATTTTCCGAGATCCTCAGATAGTAGGAGAAGCTCAAGCACTCCGCTTCTAAGAGCTCTCAGCACTTCTTTCTCCCCGTATACAGCTCTGGAGTTATTCTTCGTAATTTCCTCCATCAGCCTTCTCACGAGCATCTGCTCCTTAACCATCCTAAGCTCCTTAAGGAAGACCTCGGCCCTTCTAATTGCCTCCCTCACGCCCTCCTCTCCCGAGTATGATGTGTCGACAAGATGTATCTTGTTCTTAAGCGTGTAATGTAGGTAATCCTTCTCGACGAATAATTCCTTGGTCGGGCCGGGGCCGGCGACTATAATCCCCTTAATCTCAGGGTACTTCAGGAATATCTCGTTGGCGTGCGCCGCCACCCTCTTATAATACTCGTTCAGATTCATCTGCCTTAATCGCTCAAATCTTCTCTGCGATTGACCTCCTGCGCGATGCTTTCCAGGTACGCCGGATGTAAAAGTCTTAGATTCAATTATCTTTCTCCCTCGAAGGACCGCGACTGCTGCCTCTTCATTATCTATCACGAGTACGCCGTAAACGTCTTTTTCGCGAAGCAGCTCCTTTAAGGGTTCTAGGTAAAACTTGCTGTCGCATCGGTAGAGGAGGAGGTTTATCGGCTCCGGGGGTATGACGTGATAGACCTCAATCTTCTCGGTTCCCGCTCCTCCATTCTGCGGGATTGCTCCGCTGAAGACCACTAGCCCGGTTGGGCCGGCACGGTTGAACAGCTTCAGCCTTTGGATCGCGCTCTCGATCGCGTCTTGGACATTCTTCCTAGTGCTTTTCGACTTTATGTTGGCCGCGGTTGAGTATTCTTGCCTAAGGTAGCCTATGACGTCTGAGATCGGCTTATTCGGAGGGATGTAAAGCGAGATGAGCTCGGTCCCCCTGCCTTCCTTCGACTCAAGCTCCTTGATCAGCTTCTTGAACCTGTAGATTGCTACAGAATCCTTTCTATCAAGTCTAAGACCACTACTCATATAGAGTCACCTCTAACTCTGGAAATAGTCAAAAGCGGTGAACCGAAGCGTGGTAGGATGCCTTCAAGCTCATCCAAAGAGCGGGAAGCCTGTTAAAATGTTTATCGCATGTTTTTTGACTCGAGAAATCTTAGAAGAGATTCGAGCTCCCCGGATCGCTCGAGCTCTGAGATCCAGTCCACCCTCATGTTCATTCCTTTGAGCCTTCTTCTCTTGATGGCATCAGCGGCCTTCTCGGCAAGCCTCCCTAAGTCCACGTCAGTTACGTCTAGCTGGATAGCCCTGCTCTCGCCGAACTTTTGAACCGCCTCGATTAGGGGTTGATCTATGAGCTCTGCGGAAACATTCTCCCTTATCTTCTCGTCGGGATAACCTCGCTTTCTGAGAATTTTCAGGAGCTTTGTGGGTTTCATTCTCAGGACTAGGGCATATCTTACCTCCACCCCTCTGGGCTTAATGGCGTATATGGATGAGATCACCCCTCCTCTCCCTTTAAGCTCCGACCCGGCCGCAGCCGAGACTCTTCTCAAGTCCACCACATATGCTTGCGCTTTCGGATCATATTCGGAGTAAAGCCTCTTGCTCTTGACGAGCTCCGGAACATCCACGAACTTTAGACCTAAGTTTTCTGCTAGGAGTCTCCCGAAGCTTGTCTTACCGACGCCCGCCACCCCAAGAACCAGTATCGCAAACACCTTTCTCCTAGGACTCAAGCCTTAGAGAATCTCCATGTGGAGAGCTTAAATCTTTGCTATTAACCTCATATCTGAAAGCCTATGCCTGAACTCAGAATTGACCCGCTTACGGGAAGGCTCATATCCTATGCCCCCGAGAGAGCTAAGAGACCTCATGAGGTGGGAGCCTCCGCTCCAAAGCTCATCGACGATCCCGATAGGTGCCCCTTTTGTCCCGGAAAGGAGGAAGCTTTAGCTCCAGCGACCCTAGTTTTAGTTAAGACGGGGATTGGGGTCAAGTTTGAGCGAGAGGAAGATGGAGAGCGGAAGAGGAACTGGCTCGTGAAATGTATTCCGAATCGTTATCCGGCGTTCTCGAGGGAGGATGAGCTGAAAGCTGACGATGGAGCTAGAAGAACCCCAGGTTATCATGAAGTATTGATCGATACTCCGGATCATGAGGGGGATCCATGGTCCTTGAACATTGATCAGACTCAGTATATTCTGCTGACCGCCCGGGAGAGAATTGCGGAGCTTGAACGGGAGCCCGAAATAACCTACGCATGCTTCGGAAAAAATCAGGGCCCCTACTCGGGAGGATCTCTGAGGCATCCTCATAGCCATATTCTAGCCTCCTCGATAACGCCTCCGCTTCTGAAGATTGAGGCTGAGAAGCTTTCCGGGGAAGGCTGTGTGATCTGCCGCTATGCTGATGAAGAGGTCTCAGGTCCGAGAGCTGTTTTGTCTACGAAAAGCTTTGCCGCGATATGCCCTTGGGCGAGCAGGGAGCCATATGAACTGATGATCTTCCCGAAGAATCATCTTAGGAGGTTTGCGGATCTACGGGACATTGATCTCATAGAGCTCTCGAGCATGCTCTCGACCCTCTTCAAGGCCTTGAAGAAGATTCTCGGCGACCCATCCTTCAATCTCGTACTCCACACAAAGCCGAAGGACGTAGATGACTTCCACTGGCATATCGAGATAATCCCGAGAATCCTTATGCCCATGGTTGCGGAGATAGGTCTAGAAGTCCATGTCAACACGATGCTGCCGGAGAAGGCCGCTGAAAACCTGAGAATCGCAATAAGAGAAATCTAGCAAAAGCCGAAAAAGTTTAAGGAAACCTGAGAAAAAGGACGCGTATAGAGCAGGAGGGCGGGGGTAGCCAAGTCTGGTCAAAGGCGCAGGGCTTAGGACCCTGTCCCGTAGGGGTTCGTGGGTTCAAATCCCACCCCCCGCACCACCAAAGATTTTGCCCTATTTTGTCTAGTAAGAGGCTTTGTCTTAAAACCAAGAGCCAGTAATCCTCCTACATTAGCTCAGTTTTAAGAAACCTGTTTCTTCTCTCGAACCAGTCTTTTAGGTCCGAATATTGCCAGGATGATGATGGCGACGACAAGTATTGAAATTAAGTAATATAGCGGCCCGGTTTGTGTTTCAAAGACTGGGAACACAACGTACGTTGACAGGTTCATCATCGTGTGAAATAGTAGAGCGGCAAAGACGCTGTTGCCGGTGTTGTTGT
>CAZILE010000016.1:0-13196 GCA_964540045.1 uncultured Nitrososphaeria archaeon
TAACTCTGGATTCTAGATAACTGCCCATTCTTTCTTTTTAACCGAATTAAAAAGTCTAATCTTCTGAACAAATTTTCCTATGAAAGCATGATCGGAAACCTTCATGGCAGGCAACCCCATGTTGTTTAACTAAAAATAGAACGGCATCTCCGTCACAATCGATATAAGCATCAGCAACCTCTTGAATGTTCCCCGAGGTTTCACCCTTCATCCAAATTTTCTTTCTGCTTAAACTCCAGTAATGCATTAGACCCGTTGTTAATGTCTTAATGAGTGCTTCCCGGGTCATGTAGGCCGTCATCAGAACTTCTCTTGATTCTACATCCTGAACCACGGCCACTATGGTCCTCTCTACGTTTCTGTACCGAAGTTTGTTAGCCAGCTCCTCAGCCTTCTTCATATCCAACTTCATCTTTCTCACCCTCTTACTTTAGATCTCAGCCGCTCGCATTACTCTAAAACTCCGATATAAATCTCTTTTAATCGACCGAACTTTATAAGAGAATACGCTTAATGAAATCAGGAAGATATTTCATTTCTAAAAGTTCTTATCCTTGAGGATTAGTGGATATTTTTCTCATTAATTTTCAGAAATTGTGAACGATCATTGAAATGGCTGGAATTTTAAGATTTTGCGAGAAGTTTCATCTTGTAAGTCTTATAGCCTCTAGTATTATATCCCTCAAGCGTTCATAGATCGGCAAATAACATCTTTCGAACAGCTCTTCATAAAGCTTATTCGCGTGCTGATTTGGTGAATATACTTTTCTAATGCGCACCATGTTTTGAATTGCTGCCTCAAAGGATTCGTAGAGATCGCCGCCTACAGCAGCGCATATTGCCGCTCCTAGAGAGGTCGTTTCAGGAGTTTCAGGAGTTAACAACCTTATCCCAGTGACATCGGCGAAAATTTGATTCCACACATCACTTCTCGAGGATCCTCCATACATAAGTATCTCATGTGCTCTAATATCAGCTCCTTCCTCTAGCATCTTTATATGCCTCTTAACCTCGTATGCTAGTCCTTCCATTATCGCTCTAATAAAATGACAATATGTTGTGTCCGTCGTCAAACCAATTATGGCTCCACCCGTGTTCAAGTCCCAATATGGAGGCCCCGTACTGTTAAAATAAGGTAGCAGGATCATACCCATGGATCCGGGCGGGGAATTCTTGGCCTGACTATAGATGTATGCCCAAATATCTTCATGCTTATCAACTGCTTCTTCAATCAGCTTTAATCCAAAGTTCTCTCTAAACCACTTCATAAGCTCAGAGCCACCACTCGGTATTGTCGTCTCAAGCATGTACTTGCCGGTAGGGGAGATTTCGAGATAGTAATTTCTGGGGTTATCGAGTCGTGGTAAATCCTCGGAGATTATCTCTGAGGTGCAAGATGTCCCGCCATTCACTGCGACTTGGCTCACTTTAGTCAAACCTGCTCCAAGGCTTCCACATGGTTGGTCTCCTGCTGCTGTTATTACAGGAGTGCCGGAAGGGAGGGATGTTTCTTTGCTGGCTTCTTCGGTTATTTCTCCTATTGCGATCCCGCTTGGTAAGATTTCGTCAACTAGTTTATCTTCTGAAATTCCGATCTCCCTTACTAGATCTGAGCACCATCTATTTGGGTTACGGATGTCAAGTGCGCCAGTCAGAATAGCAGCGCTTTGCGTAGTAACGATCTTTCCAGTTAGTCTGAACTGTATAAAGTCAGGTATGAGCAGAAATTTATACGTTCTTTCATAAATGTCCGGTAAATTGTTCTTTATCCAGAGGATCTTGTATATTGACCAATATCCTGGAGCAACGCCTGTTTTCATAAAAATCTCCTTTTCGCCGATGTCTTGCCGAGCATATGCCACTTCATGCGTACAGCGTACATCATTCCACAGGATGGCATTGTATATCGGTTGAATCCTTCTGTCAACAGGCACGAAAGTTAACCTTTGGTGGGTTACTGCTATGGCTCTAAGGTTCTTCTTGGTGAGTTTAACCTTCTGATTCAACTCTCTTGAGATCTTTACAGTAGCCTCCCACCACCATTCTGCGTTCTGCTCTCTCCAGCCCGGATTAGGTGTTATGATGTCATACTTGACGTACGCCTCAGCTAAAATTTTTCCATAAAGATCGAAGACACATCCTTTCGCTGAGCTAGTCCCTATATCTATCCCTATTATGTAGTTGCTTTCGTTTACTTCGGTTTTCATGCCCCTGTAATTGACAAAAGTTTTCTTTAAATTTTTTCTATAGCCGGTAACCATAATTACCTGACCTAGAATGTTATGACATCTCAAGGGATGATTCGGGTATGCAGTAACTTCATTTTGACAGAATTTCAAAATCATTTCATCGCTTATTCCAGGCGTTGTCGTACGGATCAAAAGTTATTTTAAATATTTATCATATGAAGGCTTCTACGGTCCTCTACTCTGCTAGATTATATCACTGCTCCCTTAAGGTTTGAGGGTTATCTCCTCCATCTTCCAGCATATTCCACGAAGTTCTTCAAGATAGCTAACCCCCATCTGCCGCTCTTCTCGGGGTGGAACTGGGTTCCGAAAATGTTTTCTCTATGCACTATTGCGGAGAACTTAATCCCATATTCTGTTATCGCCACGGTCTCTCTCGACAGCTGAGAGGCGTAGGAATTCGCGTAGTAGACGTAAATGCCGTCCGGAATCCCTGATATGAGCGGGCAATCGCGATTGAGAATCTGGATCGTGTTCCAGCCCATCTGAGGAACCTTAACCCCTGCTGGTAGTCTTTTTACACTTCCTCGAAAGACCCCGAAGCCCCTTACGCTTCCTCCGGGCGCGCAACCCTCCTCGCTCTTCTCGTAAAGTAGCTGCATCCCAAGGCATATTCCTAGGAGAGGTTTCTCTGCTAAAAGTCTGAGAACACGCTCTTCCTTCTCCATAAGCTTTCTTATGGCGGGCTTAAATGCTCCGACTCCGGGAAAGATCACGGCGTCGAACTCCTTAACCCTGATAATGTCGTCTACTATCCTGGGGCTTGCTCCAACCTTCTTTAAGCTCGTGCAAATACTTAGCAGGTTTCCGACACCATAGTTAACGATTGCCACGCTCACCTCTTCTCCGCTCAAGCTCCCCCATAACCTCCTCCAATTCTATATCCTCGTAAACTAAGAGGACTATCACGTGATAAAGCAGGTCAGCGGCCTCATAGACCACTTGATCTCGGCTGAGGCTCTTGCCCGCGAGAATAAGTTCGACAGCCTCCTCGCCAACCTTCCTCAGTATCTCGTCTAACCCTTTCTCAAAGAGTTTACACGTATATGAGCCTTCGACAGGCTTCCTCTTCCTATCGGAGACGACTTCGTAGAGCTTCTCCAAGATCTCTAAGCTCATCCAAATTCACCTAATCGAACCTAACCAGAACACCCCTCTTCCTTAAGTATTCCTTAATACTCCTCACCGTGTACACTCCGTAGTGGAAGATCGAGGCGGCTAGAGCCGCATCCGCCTTCCCGATAGTTAAGACCTCATACATATGCTCTGGGCTTCCAGCTCCACCGCTCGCTATCACCGGTATGCTCACGGCGCTCGAGATCGCTCTGGTTAGCTCGACGTCATAGCCTGAGGTCGTTCCATCTCTATCCATGCTCGTTAGAAGGATCTCTCCCGCACCAAGTCTTTCAACCTTCTTCGCCCACTCGACGGCGTCAAGGCCGGTCGGCTTCCTCCCGCCATAAATATAGACCTCCCAGCCTCCTTCTCTTCTCTTAGCATCTATCGCGACGATTATACACTGGCTTCCAAAGATCTCAGCTCCCTCCCTTATTATCTCAGGGTTCTTAACCGCCGCCGTGTTCACCGAGATCTTATCTGCTCCGCTGCACAAGACCTCCTCCATATCCTTGACTGATCTTATTCCCCCGCCGACGGAGAGCGGTATTGAGAGCTCCTCAGCGGTTTTCTTAACGACATTTATCAAGATCTTCCTATTTTCGGGAGATGCTCCTATGTCTAGGAAGACTATCTCATCTGCTCCCTGATCTTCATATAATCTGGCGAGCTTCGGCGGATCGCCTGCTAACCTCAGATTCTTGAATTGGATCCCCTTAACAACTCTACCCTCTAGGACATCTAAGCATGGAATAATTCTCTTAGCAAGCGGCATCTCAATTCACCCTCGGAAGGATCTTAACCGCATGCTTGAAGAGCCTCCTTGAAATTTATCTCTCCTAGATATAACGCCATTCCAGCGACGACTCCATGAACGCCCACTTCCTTCAGGGCTAATAGGTCGTCTATACTTCTGACTCCACCAGCATAGATTATTGGGGTCTCAACTTCTTCAACGAGCCTCTTCATGGTCTCGACGTCCGCACCCCTCATGGTTCCTTCGACCGGAGTGTAGGTGCAGAGGAATGCGGCTGGCTTGTACTGGTCAAGTCTTTCTACCTGCTTGAAGATGCTGAGGTTCGTGCTCTCCTTCCATCCTCGATAGATTAGGCGGCCTTTCTCATCATAATCTAAAGCAATTATGACCCTCTGCTTTCCAACGTTTTCTATTATTTTTTCGAGCAATTTTGAGCTCTCTAGGGCGAGGGTTCCGACGATTATCCAGCTTGCTCCTTTCTTAATATAGCTTAAAGCAATCTCGGGAGTTCTTATTCCGCCTCCGACTTGAATAGGTATTGAGACTTTTTTCAAGATCATCTCGACGGTATCGCTGTTCATAGGCCTTCCCTCTGCAGCTCCATCGAGATCCACGACATGAAGTCTTCTGGCGCCTAGCCTCATCCACTCAAGAGCTTGCTCCAATGGATCGCCAAGGACTAGCCCCGTTCCGTCAGCCCCTCTAACCCTCTTGACGCATCTTCCGCGGGAAACGTCTATAGATGGTATTATCTCCATATTTGAAACCTCCTGCTCTTTTAGGGTATTATCTTCTCGACATCTAGGATGACGATATCTCTCGCGCCCCTTTTCTTAGCCTCCGTAACCACGTCGTAGACCTCGTCTTCGTTCATCACCGCATAGACCTCCCACATCGGCTCCTCGGCCTCAACCTTCGCTATGGTAGGTCCGCCCATGGATGGGATCGCCTCAATCACCGACTTTAGGCACTTATCGGGAACATTCATCATAACCATCTTCTTCCTGCTTGCGTTTAAGACCCCTTCGAGCATGAGCTTTAGCTTCTCAAGGATCTCCCGCTTCTCTGAGGAAAGATCTCGGTTGGCGATCAGCCTAGCAGAAGATCTTAGGATAACCTCAATCGCCTTCAGCCCATGGGTTTTCAGGGTGATCCCCGTAGACCTAACATCCACGATCGCGTCAGCAACCCCGAGCATGGGCATGACTTCAGCAGCCCCGCTGATCCGGAGAATTCTAAACTTCTTTCCAGGAGCGCGATCCTCTAAGAACCTTCTCGTGAGGTTGACATATTTTGTCGCAATCCTAGCGCCATCAGGAAAATCTTCCACGGAGTTTATGTTAGAGAGCTGGGAGACCGCGAGCACTACGTCGGCGGAGCCCACTCCAAGATCCAGAACTTCCTCGACATTCGCCTCCCGCTCGACGATTAAATCTAGTCCAGTTATCCCGATATCTGCTGCCCCGACCTCGACCATCGTCGGGATATCCTCAGCCCTGATAAAGGCTACGTGGATATCCGGCCTAGAGGTGGGTGATGAAAGAAGTTTACCCCCTTGGAATAGAACTCTCACTCCAGCCCTCTCTAGAAGGGTTACCACAGGCTCTCGCAATCTCCCCCTACTCGGAATGGCCAACCTAACTAGCTGAGAACCTGCATTAGAACTGATCATCTCCTTAGACCTCCTAAAAAGCTGCCTGCCAAAAGACGTGAATCCAACGTCATATAGAATAGCGGCTTGAGCACGAGCTCAACCAGTTCTAGAATCGATGTTGGAATTCCATCACCAGCACTCTCCGGCGCCTCAACAGTCATTCAAATTGCTTTTAAACTTTCTTATGGCCGGGAGGGTACATTAGAGGGGGAAGTTTATTAGTCCTCTGGGATTAGCGAGTCTGGCTTGAGCGGCGGAGGTTTCGGCGAGCTTGGGGTCAAGGTCCTTAGAAGCGGGATAGATGAAGCAGAGATCTTACGGAAGACCAGGGAAACCGAGATTAGATGCCTCATCAAGGCTGGGGCAAGGAGGGGCTGGAGAATAAGCACCGGAATAAACTTTCTAGATCATATGCTTGAGATTTTGGCCTTTTATTCGGGCTTCAATCTAGACGTTGAGGTCGAGGTCTCTAGGAGACTTCTCCATACGATAGTTGAGGACGTTGGGATAACCCTAGGAAGAGCCTTTTACCTAATAGCTTCTCAAAGAGTTGAGGCATACGGGATAAAGGGCTTCGGCTTCAGCCAAGGGATACTAGATGAAGCTTTCTCGGAGGCCAGAATATCCTTTGAGGGCCGCGTTGGATGTTATCTGAGCAGAGGGCCGCAGGTCAGAAGCTTCGGCTTGGTCGAGGATATAGAGGAAAAGTTTCTCGAGTCATTCTTTCAAGGATTTTCTCAAGGGATGAAAGCGACCATCCAGCTTGAATTAAGAAGGGGCGATGACCCGCACCACCTATGGGAATCAGCTTTTAGAGCATTTGGAAACGCTTTGAGAAACATGCTAGAAAGGGATGAGTGGAAGAAGGGAAGCATAGCCGGAGTCAAGGAAACGGCCGAATAATTCACTTCTTCTCAGCTCTAATTTTCATTGACTTAGCGTGCGCTGGGAAGCCCTCATAATCTGCAAGCGCGACAACAGCCTCAAGCATACTCTTCAACCCAGCTTTCCCCCTAACCTCCTCCACCGTCGGCTTCTTCAAGAAGACATCGACGCTTAACCCAGAATATAGTCTGGCGTAGCCTCCCGTCGGCAAGGTTGCGTTAGGCCCGACGCCATAATTTCCGGCCGAGATCGGGGTGTTCAAGCAAAGGGTTCCGAAGTTCCTGAGCTTCTCCCGAATCTTCCCGAAAATCCTCCTAGCATTCTTGCTGTCTATGAGAAAATGTTCCGGCGCGTATAGGTTCATGAACTCGACCGCTTCCTCCAAATTCTCAACAACGATTATCGCGCTATACTTTCCAGCGTTCTTTAGGACGTAACTCCTCCGAGGCTCGGGAAGAGCTTCAACAGCCTTGTCGAGCTCCTCTGAAACCCGCTCAGCATACTCCATGGAAGTGGTTAAAAGTACGGCCGCAGAGTCCGGCCCATGCTCCGCTTCATTCAAGAAATCCCACGCAACCCAGCTTGCCGGAAGAGTGCCATCCCAATAGATTAAAGCCTCGCTCGGCCCGGCCGGAATATCTACCCTGACTAGATCCCTGACCATGAGCTTTGCAGCATACGTGTACGGCCCCCCAGGTCCAGCGATGACATCAACAGGCTTCACAAACTTAGTTCCATAGGCAAAGGCAGCAATCGCGTGCGCGCCCCCCATGATATAAAACTCCTTGGCTCCAGACAGGTGGGCTGCGACCAGGGTCGCCGGATCCATTTTCATCTCATTCTGGAAGGGTGGGGATGCGACGGCGATCCGCGGAACCTTGGCGACGCTGGCCGGAACTGTCACCATGACGGCGACGGAGGGGTATGTTGCCTTACCTGAGGGGACATAGAGGCCTGCTGAGGATAACGGGATAATGAGCTGGCCTGCGTAGACGCCCTCTTCGATCCTCATCGTCCAGCTCTTTGGAAGCTGTCTCCGATGAAACTTCCTTACATTCCGGATCATGTGCTTTATGGCCTTGAGGACCCTAGGGCTGAGTGCCTCATACGCCGCCTTGACTGCCTCACCCTTAACCACGATCTCTTCGGGCTTAACAGTTCTGCCAACTTGTTCTGAAAGGAATTCCGCGATAGCCTCATCTCCACGAATCTTAACATCCTCTAGGATGCGCTTAACTTCAGCTTCGACCCTACTAATGTCAATTCTCGACCTACTTATAATGCGATCTAGTTCTTCTTTAGGGACCTCTTTGAGCCTGAGGATTGGGAAGACAGGCATATTCTCCGAGAAAGGGTATCTGAAAATAAAGATTACTATTTTCAGGTCCTCCAGCTAGGGGCGGTATTCGAGTAGCTTGATCCTTCAGCGGATCTTTCTGGCTAAGATCATGTCCCTGAACATGTCCAGCCGGTGAAGCAGGATTACTGCGATCAAGGTTAATCCTCCTGGCAGGATGTATTCCGAGAACGGCCATGGGATCCCGAGCATCTGAGACCCGTGGAGGACCATCGCGTAGAAGATGACTCCTCCTAAGACATTCGAGATCCGCCCCCTACCACCCCTTATATCGATCCCGGCTATCGCTATGGCGATAAACGCCTTGAATATATCCCAATCCGCAACGTTTGGCTGAACGAACCCCCTTAGCTGACCTACATAGAACACTCCGGTGAATGCGGCGAGGAGCGCCGCGACCGTGTGAACCAAAATCCGTATCCTGCCAGGATCTACCCCAAGTCTTTTCGCAGTTTCCGGCGAGGAGCCGACCGCATAGATCCAGACTCCTAGCTTAGTGTGCTTGAGAAGGAACCAGAAGAACACAATCATAGCCAAAAATATTGTCGTCGAAATGTGTATGGTTCCCATGATTCTTTGGTATCCGAGGAAGAGGAGTTGTGGGATTGCTATGCTGTAATAATGTCCGCCTGAGAAGTAGAGCTTGAGACTACGCCAGATTATCCAACCTGAGAGCGTAACTAGAAATGGATTCAGCTTATACCTTCCTATAAGCATTCCCTGAAAGAGTCCTATGAGCGGTGCCACGATAAATGGCACGATGAGTATGATATACCAGGGAAGGGGCCAGCCTGATATCTCGACAAGCCAACATATGAGAACAGCTCCAAGACCCGCTATCTGCTCCAACGAGAGATCGAAATCTCCTGCGAGAATGCAGAGTGTCAGTCCCAACGCCAGAGGGCCTACGAATCCAGTGATCTGTAAAAAGGCGTAGATCGATTGCATGGTGTAGAATGCGGGATGAAGAAATGAAAATATTATAAACGTGACAGCGACGATGATCCACACGAGGTTATCGATACAGAATAATAGTATGTTTTCTTTGTTGAGATTCAAGTCCTTCCCTCCTCACCGCATCAACCTAGTTCTTCACCGCTAACCCTCCACTTTTTCGTAGATCAAAATAAGTGTTTCGATCCAGTTATTACAAGAGGAATTACTTCATTAGGTAATGAAAAAGAAATGAGGTGAGGTTATTGAAACGTCGATGCTACTTACTTCCAGGCGCTTAGTCCCCAGATAGGCCAATTCCAGTAAATGCACATCTCCTTATAATCGGCTTCGGTGATTATTCTATCCGGTATCACGGCCCATGAAGTCTCGTAACCGCCGACCGGTGCTGGCCTTATTGGACAGTATCCAAGATCCTTGTTGGTGGTCTTTGATCCGGCAATGCCCCACTCTGGGTCCTTAAGGAACTGCAGCGGCTTAAAGCCATCAACCTCAGCGTCGAACTGGGTTTCGGGCAGATATTTCTCGAAGGTGAATTTATCATCGATCTTGGGTATGCAGTCTGGTGCGCCTTTCTTCCAGAACTCCCTAAGCTGCTCGAAGCATTCGGTTAACATGTCCGGCCCAGTAGGCATCATGTGGCAGTAGTCTTGGGTTCCTTCCTCATATCCAACTATGTTGACCGGGAAGAGGTCACAGTTCACGCATATTAGGTCTTTTATAGTCTTCTCATCCCATCCCAGCTCTCTAGCAGCTGTTACAACGCACTCATGGAATCCTCCCATCTCCTCGTATGCCACCCTAAGATCCGGATTAGCAGCCATAGTCGCCTTAATTTTCGGATACTCCGCCGTAGCCACCCAAGAGTTACCCACATCTATCACGTTTATGTCGGGGTACTGAGACATTACATCCACGAATCCCTTAGATCGCAGGAAGTCGGACATCGATCCTCTATACCCGTGGATGTGCAAAACCTTGCCTTCCGGTTTACCATACATTTCCTTAAGCTTCTCAACAGCGAATAATGCGCAATACTTACCGCTGGTTTCATCATCACGCTGATAGAATGCTAAGGGCCATGGATGCTCCATGTCTATTCCAAAGAGTACTAATGGTAAGTCTGCCTGCTGGGCCATCTCTCCTATTTTCGCATTCGCTAGGCTGTCCAAGGGGCAGGCGACGATTCCGTCTACCCCTTTAGCGATCGCTGTCTCAACTCCGTCGTTTTCCTTCTTAATATCCGCATCAGGCCACACGATCTCGAGGTCCCATCCCAACACGTCCTTACAGTACCACTCGGTACCCAGCCGGTTCAGTTCATCCCATGGATTTGCCAAACCGATAAACGCGGTACAGACATACGGTATATCTTTCTGCAAGTTAAGCTTTGGAGTGGGATACTTCTTCACCACTCCGGTCGGAGTGGTTACCGGAGGTCTGGCCTGAGTAGCAAAATAATACGACAAGCCGGCTCCGGCTACACCGGCAATTATAGCCGCAGCCGCGTATCCTAGAAACCGCCTTCTGCTAACTTTTTGCTCTCCTTCTGACGACATGATTTCTCAGTTTTAGTTAGTAGTCATCTCCGATATAAGCGTTTCTAAGAGCACCAGGTCCTCGTTGCGAGGAGGGTAGTGATTCACGAGTTTCTAGTGGGGTGGTTACGAGAAGATTTAAGGATAATAAGTAGCCGTGTTGGATTAGGTAATTAAAGGGGAGGCACGGATATGGATGCGAGAAAGGTTAAACTCCTTGCTGTTGAGAGGCTCATATGGTTTATTGCAGTAGCCGGATACTTAGTATTCATGTTTCTATTGCCGAGGATCTTCCTCGATCCAGCAAATTTTGACTTCATAGTTCGAAGCGGGGTTTCGGTAGGTATAATAGCTTTGGCGGAAGCGATATGCTTGATCTCGGGGTCTATAGATGTGTCTATAACGGCGATCGCGGGATTTGCGGGGGTTTTAATCGTTACGCTGAGAATGGCGTTTTTTCCGGGGATGGAGCCAAGCTTAGAATTTCAGTTGCTTATGATCATATTAGCTTTTATTGTCGGAGCGGTTCTCGGCGCGCTCAACGGTCTTCTCGTAAAAAAGGTAAGGATCCATCCCTTCCTTATCACTCTCTCAACTTACATAGTATTCATGGGTGCGAGGAAGCTTCTTTACGAGGGTTCGGAGAGAGTATATTCCGGGATAATTAATATAATCGGAGGAGGGCAGATAGTCAGAGGCGTCAGCTATTCGTTAATCATAGTATTGATTACTATGGCCATATTATGGGTTTTCTTAAATTACACCGTTACCGGGATGCGCATCTACGCGATCGGAGGCAATCCACGCTCTTCAGCCTTGATGGGAATAAATGTGGGTAACCTGAGGTTTCTCGTCCACACGCTCGCAGGGGTTCTAGCGGGTCTTAGCGGCTTGCTCTTCATAGGATATAATAGGGCAACCACTCCGGAGATGCTAGATCTGAACGTGTTTGATGCTTTCGCGATGGCGATACTAGGTGGAATAGCGCTTGAGGGTGGAAGAGGGAGAATAGAGGATGTCTTTGCGGGGATATTCTTCATCTCTACTCTAACGATCGCGATGTCGGTAATGGGAATAAACGTGTATCTAAGGCAGACCGTCGTCGGCATATTCATACTAGCGGGAGTTATGATAAACTCGCTGAGAGAGAAGATAAGGGATCGGATACTCGCACAAATTTAGGCAAATTGGCCTCTGATCATGAAAATCGAGAAAATAGAATGTGGGAACCTTAGGTTAACCTTCCTGGGACCTTCCCAGTCACGATTATTTCTTCCAGCTCTTCCACCGATGTCTCCTCCTTCTTCATATCTGCTATCTTCTCTCCTCTCCTCAGGATGACAATTCTATCAGCAACAGGGTATACGTGATAGAGGTTGTGGGAAATGAATATGCAGGATATTCCTGAGTTCTTTAGTTGCTTCACGAAGTCTAATACTTTTCGAGCTGCTGTTACGGAGAGAGCTGCCGTGGGCTCATCTAGAATGACGAGCTCGGCCTTGAAGTACATTGCCCTTGAGATGGCGACTCCTTGTCTTTCTCCGCCTGAGAGGAATCTAACTTCTCGGTCGGGTGGGGCTCTTAGATCCAAGCTCTTTATGACCTTTTCAGCTTCTCTTCTCATCTTCTTTATATCTAGTAGCTTGATTAAACCTGGTCTGACGAGCTCTCTTCCTAGGAAGATGTTTTTGGCGACATCTAGAGTGTCTATAACTGCATGATCCTGATAAACCATCTCTATTCCATATTGGCGGGCCACCTGCACGGAGGGGATCTCGACCTCCTTACCCTTTATGTAGATTTTTCCATCGCTTTTTGGAATTGCTCCGGCGATTATTCCTGCGAGGGTCGACTTTCCAGCCCCATTATCGCCTATCAATCCGATGACCTCGCCCTTCCATATATCGAGATTTACTCCTTTAAGCGCATGGACTGAGCCGTAGAATTTGTGAATATTCTCTGCTCTCAAGAAGGGGATTTCTCTCATGCTGAAGTAAGTTAAGGCTTCCTCGCTTTTAACCATTTCGACATACAATTAAGCGACAATTAACAATTATAAGCAACTCCGGCTTCATCCCAGTAGGCGGGGTCAGGTGAGGGAGGTAAAGGTTAAGCTTCCAAGTAGGGAGGCGTTTGAGCCTTTTGGAACGCTTATTGAGGCTCCGAGGGTGAAGCCCACGATCTCGAATAGCTCGCTTGATTATTGGGGTGGGCTTGCTGATCTCGATATAGAGAGGCCGCAGGTGAGCTTCCTTATCGTGAAGAGGAGGGATTTCATCATAGATAGTATGGAGAGGCACATGAAGATAACGGAGGTCTTCATCCCCCTTGAGGGTGTAAGCATCTTTCCAATTGCTCCTCCGAGTAGTGTTGATGATCCTGAGGCTGGGGTTCCCTTAGATGAGCTGGAGGCGTTCCTACTAGATGGAAGTAAGGGGATAGTGATGAAGAAAGGGACGTGGCATTGGCCGCCATTCCCGTTGACCGAGACCGCGACGTTTGCGGTGATCCTCGGGGCGGAAACGGTGGAGAAGGATCTTGACATAAGGGAGGTTAAACCGGCTATAAGAATACGCTTCTAAGAAGTTCTCACATAGTTGGAGCAAGCCTAAGGAAATCGTTCATCCAAAAGTAAATTAGTTGCCATTAGATTGAGTAGAAAGTAGTGATAACCAAATTCTATGAA
>CAZILE010000017.1:0-12974 GCA_964540045.1 uncultured Nitrososphaeria archaeon
CTTTCCATCGCCGCATTAAGGAACGAGAATGCCTCGATATCTAAGAGATGAACTTCGTCGATGAAGAGGACTCCAGGGATTATCTCACCCGTGCCTTCTTCGACCCTCCGCTTCACAAGTTCATCAACTTCTTTCCTAACCTCATTATCGATCTCCTTAGTTGGAGGTGCTCCGAAGAATAGGCTGAATAAGCTTCCACCCCTCGACTGAGCTTGAAGCTGGTCGAGGTCATGTAGGGTTAGAACATAGACGAACTCTTTTTCTTTCTCGACCGGGCCGCCTGGCCGGGGAATGGGTCTTTCATTCGCCGCTGCTATGTCATATCTCTCCGCAGCCTCCTCAGACCTTCCTATTCTCGTAACTCTTCCAGTTTCAGCATCGATGGTTATGACATCTCCGACTGAAATTCCTTGGGAGAGGAGATAGGACGCTATAGTCGCTCCGGCCTTGAAGACCCTTCTATCGTCTTTCGTCGCGAGCCCAAGTACGACGTAGTCCGGAACCTCCTGGTATGGATTATAGGGGTGCTTTCGCGTTTTCACCTCCAATTGCGTTACCTCTCCCTCGTAAACCTTCCTTCTCTCCCTAAGCCTGACCCCTATCGCTTTTCTCATCGCCTGAGTTAGGATTTCAGTCTTCTTAAGCTCCGACGAATAGATCTCTGATCCGCTGAGCGTAACGAAGGGGACATCGCTGCCCAGCTCTCTGGCAATCGCGCAGGCTATCGCAGTCTTACCGGTTCCCGGAGGTCCTGCAAATAGGACGGCTCTCCCAGCCATCTTGCCCTCCTTAATCATCCTCACAATTACTCCAGCGGCTTCTCTCGCTTCAACCTGGCCCACGAGGCCATCTCCCACAGGTTTCGCCTTAAGGCCTTCTAGCCCCAGTCCCTTTACATGACTATGCGCTCCGATCCTCGGGAATCTTTTCCGGGAATAATGTGTGATATCCTCAAGCATACTATATGAATTGTCTTAAAGCGAGAATAAAGATCTAAACCCAGCCGAAGTCCTCTTCTGAGGAATGCGTTTATAAGCTGGGATTTCAAGAAGTCTTGGCAGAATGGTTCAGTGGCATAGCGACCTACATAAGCGAAAGCCGACTGGTGGGAGGCAGAGACCTTTTAGGAAGAAGCGCAAGTATGAGCGGGGCGGAGAACCCGTCTTAACCTTGATCGGCAAGCGGAAGCTTAGGGAGAAAAGGACGAAGGGCGGTGGAGTGAAGTATGCATTGGTCTCCGACATCTACGCAAATGTGTTGGACCCGGAGAAGAAGGTTGCGCAGAAAGTTAAGATCCTTAGGCTCATCTCAAACCCCGCTAGTAGGGATCTCGAGAGGAGGAGCGTCATAACTAGGGGCGCGGTGATCGAGACTGAACTTGGGAGAGCAAAGGTAACCTCGAGACCCGGGCAGGACGGCGTGATAAACGCTGTTCTCATGAAATAGGCTGGTTGATAATCTTGTTGAAGAAAAAGGGCTACGTAATTTGGCCGATATATTTCGATAATTCCATCAGCAGGTCCTATTGTAGGAAAGTTCCACTGGATCTCTCAGTGAAGAATCCGACCGCCGAGAGGATACTCGAGGCTGCTAGAAAGCTTGGTTGGTCGGCGAAAGTAGAGCCTGGAGCTCATCCCGCTTTCTGGTGGAAGAGAACCGGCAAGGTGGTGGTTGATCCGAGAAAGCCGATTAAGAAGAGCGAAGTGATCAAATCTTTAGCCCAAGCCATGAGATCTGTGCGTTCAAGGTGAGTGAGATGCCCCGCGCGGCAAGGATGCTCAAGAGCCTTGGCAGAGTTCATGGAGTGGTTGAGGGAAGCTTGATCCTCGAGGGAGATATAATACCGGGGCTCGGCGAAAAAGTGTATGACTCCCGCATGAAGGAGGTTGGAAGGGTTCTAAGCGTCTTCGGACCCGTAAACAGGTTCTTCATCGAGGTCAGTCCCTCGGGAAAGGTGGAATACAGGAAGGGAACGCCTCTCTATGTCCTGAGGGAAAAGCGCCGCTGAGGAAGGATACGAGAGGATCTTGAGGATAAAACGCTGAGAACCTTCAGCATTCGGCGGCCCGGCTTAATTTATTAGGTTTTTCTAGCTTTCTCCTATAATCAATGAGTCTGAAACGTTGCCCGCTCTGCGGAGGAGACAAGCTCATTGAGGATGAGAGGCTAGGTGAGGTAATATGTGTAGGTTGCGGAGCCGTGGTTGATGAGCTTGTCTACCGTGGTCCTGAGTGGAGAGCTTATGGACTTGGGGACAGGCTTAGGAGAGAGCGGGTTGGAGCCCCCATTACCCCGCTTCTTCACGATCTAGGGCTCTCAACTGGATCGCTGGCTAATCAGGATCTAAGAAGCTGGGAGGAGAGGGTCATGATAAGCTCTCTCTCCGAGATCCATAGGCTAAGCTCTAGCATGAGATTGCCGAGATCGGTAGCTGAGACCGCATCCGTCCTCCTCAGAAAGCTTAAACCCGATCTCAAGAGGTTCCGAGGATGTTTTAACCTCTTGCCAGCCTCCCTTCTACATTTATCCCTGAGAATACATGGGGTGCCGAGAAGCCCTAAGGAGCTTGCGCAGCATGTTGGAGTGAGTTCTAGCAAGGTTCTAAGATGCTCTATGCGAATTGCAAACCTTTTGGACGTGAAGGCTCAGCCGGATGTCAAGGCCTGTATAGCAAAGTTGACTGGGGCGTTAGGGCTTCCAGGGAGGATCGAGGAGCATGCGAATAAGATCTGTGCTGTTGCTATCGAGAGAGGCTTATCTCAAGGGAGAGATAGGAGGGCGCTGGCTGCTGCCTCGGTGTACTTGGCGGCGAGGTCATCAGGACATAGGCTCTCGCAGAGAAGAATAGCTAAAGTTGGTCAAGTGGGGTTAAGCACCCTGAGAAGGAGGTTGAAAGAGCTCATAGAACTTCTTCAATCCGATGAACATATAAGGAGGGGCTGGGACTAGTTATCTTAGTGGTTCTTCTTGCCTCAGAAGCTTAGTAAGCTTGAGGAGAAGGCTATTAAGCTGCTGCTAAAGTATCAGGACAAGGGTCTTCTTCAATCTGAACTCTGGCATAAGCTGGGGGTAACGAGCAGAGAAGGATCGAGGATAGCAATTAGGCTTGAGAAGAAGGGAATGATTAAGAGAGTTAAGGAGTTCGCGAAAGACAGGTGGACTAGGAGGCTCGTCCCACTCATTCGAAGGGTTACGATAGAGCCCATTAAGGGAGCGCCATGTATATCATGCGAGTATGAACATGTATGCGGAAGGGGCGGAGTAGTGTCTCCGCAATCCTGTATTAAGCTTGAAAAGTGGCTTCTCGAGTCGTATACGTCCCGGCGGAAGCGCCCCTCTAAGCAGCGATCTTAGGTTACAGGAGCTTAGAAGCGCTTTCCTAGGGCGATGAAGTAAAACTCTGAACTCGTCTTACGCTTAGCCTTGGGGATGAATCGCTTTACGACCTTGTAATCTTTTCTGAGTTCCCACTCTAGCTCCTTGGTTTCCTCGCAATCAAATGCCTTAAGCATCACTGACCCATTACGCTTAACAAGCTTCTTTGCGATCTCATAGGATTTCAAGGCTAGCTCATACTGCCTTATGATATCGATATCCCTTATACCGCTAAATTTAGGTGAGGCATCGGAGACCAGCAGGTTAGCAGGTCTTCCTTCTAAGGTTTTCAGAACCTCAGACACTACATCGTCTTCAAGGAGGTCGAGCTGAAGGGCTATGATATTATCCTCCTCGAAGGGCTCGAACTTTCTTACATCAATGGCCACCACAAGTCCTTCCGGCCCGACGATTCTGGCGGCTGCTTGAGTCATCCCCCCAGGCCACGCTCCAAGCTCAACAACTATGTCCCCTCTTCTCATTAACCGGAACTTTTTCTGAGCTTCTAGAAGCTTATAAGCAGCTCTAGACCTGTAACCCTCCTCTCTGGCCCTACGACGATAATGATCCCTTCTAGCCTCATCGATCCATCTTCGTGTCGGCATTCAATAAGCTTATGGGAAAGATGCTTTTAGATTTTGGCTCCAAGCTCTTCGAACATGTGCTTCAAGTCTTCTAAAGGGGCGTTAGTCTTCACCCCGCTTGGATCTATGTGGGTTATCGAAGCTCTGTATCCAAGCTCCCTAAGCCCTTGGATTAAGCTCGAAGGCTTCACAGGCGGCCTCTTAAGAACTCGCGCCAAGACGTTTACCGGAAAATATCCTAGAAGGCTGTGATCCTCTAAGCTCAATGCTTTAAGCAGCTTAAGGGATTCTCGATATAGCTCAGGACTTTCTAAGGCTTTTGAAAGCATCTCGGAAGCAAGTTCGCCATTGGTCAGTTCACCTATCCAAGCTGGCCCAGCGTGATCGATCGGCTTTCCACAAAGCTCGCAAGAGGACTTCGGCATCTCTGATCTCCCTACAGCATATATCTTAGCACAACCCGGACAATATGAGATCCATCCCACCTGCGCGAGCTTCTCGTTCGCAAGCTTTCTACCTCGATCAACCTCAACAAAGACCCTGACGTAATGATCTTTGGAGAAGGAAAGTATCGGGGTTGCGGCAAGCCCAAGTCTCGCTGCGGATCTGATGATAAATCCGGCTAATATCCTGAGAGCGATTTCCTTCGAGAAGGGCGATCTTAGGGGCTTGGCATCATATTTTCGGAGACAAGCTTCAGGCTTCGCTCCAGCTAGGGCGGGCATATCCGTTGAGGTGGCTCCAAGAACGGCTTTTCGACCGCATCCCCTGAGTCCGTTCTCTATGAAGGGCGCTGGAGATCCGGCAGGATCTATATCTACGTAGTCGTATCTGGGCTTACCTCTACCGCACTGAGCGAGAAGCTCATTCGCGTCCAAGCATGAGATCCTAACTAGGTCTTCTACCCCGTTCAGCTTGACGTTAAGCTTCATGAGCTCGCAAGCCTTGGCCGAGATATCGTTCGCGACTATCTCCTCGGCCACATCGGTCTCCAAAGCTATTCGAATACTTCTCACTCCAGTTCCAGCAAGCGCATCGCAGATCCTCGGACTTCCACCCTCGTATCTCGCCGCAAGAAACAGAATTGTCATATCCCTATTCGGCTTTGAGACGGGGTTAAAGAACACGGGGAGGCTTGTTGGGGCGAAGTCTTTTCTCGGCGGAAGCTTCGGGGAATAGAATATTGCCTTGCCCTCCCTCCTCATCTCCACCTCGTAGCCGAAATCAGGCTTCCTCATCCTCTTCCAAGCGCCTCCAATACCCCCTCAACTATCATCCTAGGAACTTTATCCCGGTTCTCAAAGGTCAGCGTGATCAAGTTTTCTCCGGCAATTCTCTTAACCTTGAGAGCGAGTGGATCTCGAGAACGATAGTGAACCGTTAAGATCGCGTGCTTCAGCGATGAAAGAAGTTGATCCACGGCCTCTCTAAATTTTTCGCTGTAAAGCTCCATGGGGCCGACCTCGTCCACCACGACCACCTCTGCGTTTCTTATTCCGTCGATTATCGCTGAAACCCCGACCTCCTCTAAATCGCGCAAGTTGAGGAGGTATTTTCCATGCCTAGGGCCGTGAGCAAGTCTCACGTGAGCGAGTATGCCTTCTCCCCCGCTTATCCTCTTAACCGCGAAGCCCACTCTCCTTCCCCGCTCCCTGATCTCCTGAGTATACATTCCCTCGACCTTAACACTTCTCCTTCTTAGCTCATCAACTATCCTAAGGATTGCCGTCGTCTTGCCGGAGCCGGGAGTTCCCGTCAAAGCATAAAGAGTTCTCCTCGAAGATCCCATATACATTCAAGGCTTCCTGAGGCACATCCTGATAAGAAGATTTTCCCAGAAGATTATTCGATAATGACCAACTCGAGAGGAGAGGTGGGTCTGAAGGGGATCATCTGTCCAAGGCCTCTAGAGACGTAAAGAGTTGTTCCCCCGAGGTCGTAACGTCCCCTAGTATATGCTGAGTTTGAGAAGAGGGTTAAGCCTCCCACGACAACCCCACCATGAGTGTGGCCCGCTAGGATTAGCTTCGTCCTCACGCTCTTATCGCTTAAGGCTACATTCGGATCATGCGCCAGGATGATGTCTGCATCTGAGTTCAGCTTATAGCTCCTGTCGTCCCTCCAATTAACGCCGAGTAGTCTTCCAACCTTACTCTCAGTAACCTCATCTAAAAGAGGCTTGAACTCACATCTTCTCAAAATCTCGAGAACTTCGACCGACCTCCCGCACCAGTAATCATGATTTCCGAGAACAGCATATTTCTCCTCAGCCTCAATCGATGAAAGATAAGTCTCAACAGGCTCAAGCGATTGGGTGAATTCGTCGATGACATCACCTCCATGAAGAATTACATCCGGTTTTTCTTCCTTCAACAGCTCTAGAACCTCCTCCTCGACCAATCCAAATGAATGAATATGTGTATCGACTAGAAATGCAACCTTTGCGCTCAACCCGAGCTTAAGCCTAGTTACTAAAACTCTCGCGGTCTCGACATACGAGTAAGCCATGAAAGCTAATGAGCTGGGGATCAGAATAGCTAGAAAACCCCTTCTAGAGATCTTCTGCACGGCTCAAATCACTCCCAAGCGAATTCATCTAGCTTTCTTTGAGCTAGCTTTGAGAGAGTCTTCCACGTAGATCTTATATGATCACTCTTCGAAGCTCCTTTCCTAAGAGCTTTAAGCAGAAAGTCCCGGGTCTTGGGGTCCGAGGGATAGCCTGAACCGAAGTCTCCCAGCTCGGATTTCAGCTTCTCCACGAACCTATCTCTCTCATGTTTAGCTATTATCGATGCGGCGGACACTACAGGATATCTTTGATCAGCTTTATGCTCAAGTATCAGGGAGCATCGATGGCTTGAGAACTGCTCTATAAGCTTCCTGAACTCTACGTATTTCGTGGACGGCAAATCTATGTAAGCGGCGTCGGGCTTAAGTCTATCTATGATCTCGGCGAACACCCTGGCCTCGAGCTCGTTCAAGCCTCGAGCTCCACTCTTTTTAGTTGATCCATCAATCTTTTGCGCATCAACGATAATTATCTCAACCTTCTCGGCCATTTCCCTGATGAGCTTCGACAGTTCGGCTCTGACCCCGGGAGCGAGCGCTTTCGAATCCTTAACTCCCATTTCGACTAAATTATCCACGCTCGACCGATCGATCAAGACGCCTGCCACGACCATCGGGCCTATGACAGCTCCCCTTCCAGCCTCATCTATGCCGCAGATTTTCAACGTTCAATCCATTCAAGAGCACCGTTCATAAGGATTTGCCCCGCCCGGGATGAGGCTTTTTAAATGGCGTTAAATTTTAATCAGCAGGCTGAGTGCTGAGATGGCCTCGGCTGAACGGATTAAGAAGCTGATCGAGATCCTTAGGGAGGGCGGGCTGACCGGAGCAATCCTTAGGTCCCCAGCGAACCTGTTCTACTTCACGGGTTATAGGGGGTCAGGAGCCCTATTAGTCCCTGTAGACGGCCTCCCAACCCTCTATGTTCCTCCACTTGATTTTGAGGTCGCCGAAGAGACCGCGTCAGGAGAGATTCAGGTCATTAGGCTGGAAAAAGACTCAACGGTTCAAAGCATCTTTGAGCTGGTTCCCGAGAACATTAGGGCCAGAATGGGATTTGACCATCTAGGCGCTGAAGACTATCTCAAGATCTCGGAGCGGCTCACCGGTCCCCTAATCCCCATCTCGGACCGCATCTGGAAGCTCAGGATGATCAAGGATGAAGAGGAGATCGAGAGGATAAGAAGAGCTTGCGAGATATCATCTAAATGTATGGAGCTGGCCTCCGAGCTGGTAAGCGACGGTGTTTCGGAGTCAGAGATTAAGGCGGAGGTCTTAAAGGAGATGATGAACCTCGGGGGAGAGAAACCCTCTTTCGATATAATCGTGGCTTCAGGCCCAAACTCATCAAAGCCTCATGGCTCTCCCCAAAATAGAGTCATGGAATCCGGCGATGCGGTTGTGGTTGACCTCGGCACAGTATGTGAGGGCTACTGTTCTGATATGACGAGAACCTTTTACGTAGGATCAAAGCCTGATGAAGAACTGGCCAAGGTTCATCAAGCGGTTTTAGAGGCGAAGCTGAGAGCGGAAGAGTCTCTCAAGATAGGCATAACCGCGTCAGAGCTCTATCAAAAAGCCTACGATCAACTTCATTCAGCGGGCTACGAGGGATACTTCATTCATGGGCTTGGACACGGGGTTGGCATAGAGATCCACGAGCCTCCGAGGCTCTTGAAAAACGTGAATGAAGTTTTGGTTGAGGGCATGGTGCTGACCATAGAGCCTGGAGTCTACCTTCCCAGAAAGTTCGGGGTCAGAATCGAGGATACAATCCTTATCAGAAGAGATGGTATTGAGAGACTTACCACCGCTCCATACGATCTGTGCCTAGATTAAGCGCCGAACCTTCTTTGCCTCTTCTGATAAGTTCTAATAGCTCTCATCAAATCTATCTTCCTGAACTCGGGCCAATAGACATCTAGAAAGATGAGCTCGCTGTAAGCCGACTGCCATAGAAGGAAGTTGCTTATCCTCTCCTCTCCGGAGGTCCTAATGATCATATCCGGGTCTTGGGCCGGCAGATCTGCTGTGTAAAGGTATCTGCTGATAAGCCTTTCATCAATGTCTTCAATTTTGATTCTTCCTGAGAGAACATCTTTCGCCAGTTCTTTCGCTGCATCTGTTATCTCTGCCCTACCGCCATAAGCGATTGCGAGATTTACAAATAGATTATCATAGTTCTTCGTCATTTCTTCCAGCTTCTCGAGAGATCTTCTCAAGTTGTCAGGTAGCAGATCTTTCCTACCCAAAACCTTAATTCTTACCTTATTTTTATGTAACATATCTCCCTTGAGATTTTCCTCAACATTCTCTTGCAATATCTTGAAGAGCTCCCTGAGCTCGTTCTGATCTCTCCTGAAGTTCTCGGTTGAAAGGACAAAAAAGGTGATCACCTTCACACCAAGCTCAAGGCACCACTTAACAACATCCTCAACCTTCTTGGCTCCGGCCCTGTGGCCGAACCAAGGTTCCAACCCCTTCTTTAAAGCCCACCTCCTATTTCCATCCATTATTATCGCTATGTGGGAAGGTATCCCGCCCTTTCCCACTACTCTGCTAAGCCATTTCTCGTAGATTTTATAGGCGCCGATGAGCCTCAGCAACTCCTGAATCATCTTCCTCAGATATATTCATAATCACTAGATCATAACTTTAATGTCTGATCCTTCTCCTGAAGTACTTGGAATAGGTTTTCCTGAGAATTCTAGTGATTAGAATCGTGATAGTCATGGCAGCCATCCCGAGGACTGCGGTAATTATTAGAAGGAAGACCTGCGGATTCTCAAATCCTCCGGAAGCCCCTACCACTAAGATTATTCCAGTTCTCTTCAGCAGCGCCCACAGCCATAGAAGCAGGACCGATCCTCTAACCATGAGCCAGAAGCTCGGATTTCTGGTAAAGAGATAATAGATCATATTCGCCAAGATCGCGACGAAGATGCCGATCGATATAGTGTCTATCGAGCTACTTATATAGGTGCCCGCTATGAAGGGGACTTTGTCAAGCCACCAGAGAACGTGGGTCGAGAAGTCAGGAGCATCCGGGTAGGCTTCCGCTACTGCTCTCAAGGTCGAGATATAGCCCGTGTAGAATCCCATCAATAGGAGAAGCACTGTGGCAAAGGTCGCATAAGCTCTTAGCTGCGTGTAAGCCGGCATCCTGAATAGCCTGAGTGTGTTCTTTACGCCTAAGGCCACCCTCTGATCTACTCCAAATCCTCTGATTATGAAGTAAACTCCTACGGCGGAAAGTATGAAAGGTATTGAGGCTATATTCACTATGTATAATATCCCTATTATCGCCATGAGGAGGCCAGGTATCCCCAGGAAGATTTTAGAGTATCTCGGCTCGGTGAAGATGAGCTTAAGATATCTTCCGAGGACGAGCCAGGTTTGCTCGACTGACTCGCTGTGTCTAACTACAACTCTTCTGACAGATAGTATGGGGAGCTTTGAGGAGAGAATCGGGGTTACGAACTGATCAGTTACGCCGTCGCTCACCAAAATACATCCATCGGCTTTAAACTCCTCAAGGACTTCATCGAGCTCTCTCATTATCTTCATGTCCGCCTCAAGTCCCTCAGCCTCCTCTCCTGCTACTGTAGCCACCTCAACATTATCCCCAAGCTTCTCAGAAAGCTCTCGATAGACTTTTAAGGCTCCAAAAATTGCGTTCGCATCAGCCTCCTCTGGATCCGCAAGCAGAAGGGCTTGAGCCGCCTTCAGATTGTCCTCAAAGCCTATTATCGGAGTAGAGATTCCAGTCTTCCTACCTACATCGTCATCCCTGTCAACTACGAGTATTAGCAGTTTCTTCGGAGTTTCTGACATCGATTACCTACATAATAAAGCTCTAAGAAGGATGAAATAAGCCTTCCTCAGCCTCTTTTAACCAGCTCTTCTATCGCCTCACCATCTTCTATCAGGGCTTTAAGCTCCTCGAAGGTAAGCTTCCTACCCGATGCGAGCTTTGACCGAGCCTCAGCCTTAAGCCTCTCCTTAACGATCTTCTCCCTCCTCAGCTCCTCCTCCCGCCTATACTTCTCAAGCTTCTCTTGAAGCTCAATTATCCTAGAGGAGACGAGTATCTTCTCGGCTTCGAGCTTCATGAGCCTCTCCTTAGCTTTAACGTACTTCTCATGCCATTCGTCACTCTTCTGCTTCAGCTCTTGAATCTTCTCCCTCAGAGCTTTCCTCTGCTCGAAGTCGGCGTTCAGCTCTTTCTTCAAGGTCCCAATCTCTTCCCTCAAGCCCTCTATCTCGTCCTCTACTCGGCCTATCTCTCCTTCCAAATTCTCCATCCGATCCTGAAGCTCTTTCTTCCTAGCTACCTGCTTTAGCCTCTCCTGAAGCTCTTCGAGTAGGTTGCTGAGCTTCTTCTCCTCCTCCCTTGGAAGAGGCTGGGTCTGAATCTTCCAATCAATCTCTTGTATTCTCACCTCGAGCTCCTCTGGAGTCCCCCTAACTCCTCTCAGCTTTCTAAGCTCAGCTCTAAGCTCCCTCAGCTCCTTCCTCCTCGATCTGAGTTCTTCCTTCTTCGAGGAGAGCTCCTCCCGAAGTTTGGCCAAGGCTTCACGTTTCTCCTTGCTCGCATCCCTCATGCTTCTCAGCTTCTCAATATATGGTCTTAGCTCTTCGTGAATTCTATCTCTCTTCTCGGCAAGCTTCCTCGACTCCTCCTCCGCTTCTCTGATTCTGATATTCAAGTCTCTAAGCTTGTCCCTGAGTTCTAGAAGCTCCTTTTCGATCTTCTCGTACTCTCGGTTGGACATGTTCTCACCTGAGCTCCAAATCCTCCTCTAGGAGAAACCTGGTGAGCGTCGCATGAAGCTCTGTAAGCCCCTCCATAGTTACTGATGAGACGGGAACTATGGGCATGCTCGCTATCATGTCATGTAAGGCTTCTGCGATTTCCCGGGAGAAGACCGTGAGCCTACCTTTCGTCACGTTTTCCAGATCGAGTAAAAGCGAGTCGAAGGATTCACTCCATCCTTCTATCTTCTCAACCTCCTCCCTTGAGATTGCGTCTATCTTGTTCAGCGCATGGATGAGTGGGATATTAAAGGAAAAATGGACGGAGGCGGAAAGGAACATGCTTGACACGAAGTTCTTAACGGTGGTACAGAACATTGGGTCTAAAACGAAGATCATCGCCTTCCTATTCTTAAGCCCGATGTTTTCCGCTAAGATTAACCCTTCCTGCCTGAAGGCGAATAGTTCAAGCTGCCCAGGAGTGTCCACCAAGACATAGTCAGGATTATAGGACTTAACCTCCTCTCTAAGCTCTTCAACATGCCTAGCTACCTCTCGTATCGAAGCTATCAGCGCGGCGTTAGGGCCAAGCTTCTTTGTAGCCATGATCCTCTCATAATCTACGAGATCTCGGATATCTACATCCGGTTCGTAGGGAAGAACTTGAGCCGCTGGATCTAAGTTAACCAGAATTGTAGATCGATCTTGAGATCTCAGCCAATCGCTGAATGCTGATGTAAGTGTTGACTTGCCCGAGCCAGCCGTCCCAACGATGAACACCGTGTTCATTTTAGCCACCCGCGAATCTCTCGATCAGGTTAAACTATAAGCTAGAAGACTCCCGAGAATCCTGAAAGCATCTCTTCATCCTCGCTCCTCAGTGCTTCCAAGACCTTCTTTCTCTCATCTCCGGAGACTTCCTTCGCCAGCTCCTTAGAAAGTTCTAGAGCTCTTTTACACTGCTCCTCGCTTCCAAGGATCCTGATGTAATAACCTTCCTTACCTAAAGACTTAGCATCCTTAAACAGTATATTCGCTCTGGAGACTTGTTCGTCCTTAAACAAAATCTCCTTAAGCTTTCCAACAGATTCTCCTTCAGCATAAAGCACGAGTTCCATGGAAATTCACCACCCTACTTCTTCGATGAAGCCCACCACTCCAGATACTCGGCGTACTTTTTACGCTTCTTACTTTCCCTCAACTTTTCATCAACCTCTCTCCTAGACTCCATTATCAGATCTTGGGTGGTGTATATGAGTCCACAGCTCAGGCAGACATAGGAGCGTGTGTCGCGATCATAGATCATCTTTGAACCGCACTCACGGCAATACGGCAATTCCAATCGTCTATCGCTTCACTATGCAGCTATTAAAGGATTATCTTAACCGCACTTAATCTTCTTCTCTTTGATCTTCTAGGCGGCGTCTGATAAGATAGAACACGTAAAATAAGTAACCTAGAAATACGAGTATAGGGAGCACTAGGACCAGCAAAAAGGCTATTGAGCTAATTTCCCCACCAAATATTATCGGAAAAGGCCCTATAATTATCAAGCCCCCACCTTCAACCTTCTCAGCCGGAACAGTTCCCAAGAGGGCCAAGAATAGACCTATAATGATCAAGAATGCTCCGACTAAGAAAAGCAGCATTGAGGCTTCTGGAGATATTCCCAGCTCTTTCTTCATCTTAGCT
>CAZILE010000018.1:0-12695 GCA_964540045.1 uncultured Nitrososphaeria archaeon
AACCCGCTGAATCAGTAACCGTAGATCACATAATTAATGTAATGCTCCACTAAAGTTTGTTGATAACGTTAGCCTAATCATAAATTTTATTTTTCATACATTCTCAGCAAGATTATATATTACAGGAAATCCTTAATCGCCTTAAAGATTTCGCCATCGGATTACCTTATCCCATTTCTTCTAGTAGTCTTTCTTTATACGAAACTTGGGGTTTTTGGGACTCATCATCTTTTTACGGCTCTGAAAGTAAAGCTATGGCCAAGTATTTTCTGATGGATAATTCGAGAATGACTGATGGAATCATAGTCAATATACCGGGAGATACGTAAAGACCATAATACATGCCTACTTTATTAGAGAATAAATTAACCAAGGTCACTGATATGATTTTCTATCTTTGAAAAAAGCCTGCGTCAAACGTATGCGTCATCCAATTTAGTATGAAGAAAATAATGTAGGCAGCAGAACCATTTTTTACGATTAGGGATGTATATTTTTGCGCAATATCTGCCAATCGGATGCGCCCTAAAATTTCGGCTGCCGAGGAGAAGGTTCAGCTCGCTCAAGAGACGCTTGAGAAGCTTACCGAGATAGGAGAATAATCGACCCTAAGATACGCCGTTCAGCTCCTGACCCCAGGGTATATAGTTGCATAAGGAATCAGGAAGAGAGAAGATCGCGCCCGAAGACATTGAGAGAGTAGTCAAGCTATTCAGCGATGTCAGCCGGTCAGTCAAGGAGCTTGAGCGCTGGGGAGAAAAATACCTTTATTAGGAGAGAAAATTAAGGCCTCTGAAAATATCCTCAAGAATATTCTTCCCGTAAGACCTCGGATCTCAGAAGCTATAATTTTTAACTTAAAGCCGTATTAAAACAGCTTAAGCGAGAATGGTCTATATCAAGAAGCTGACCGTTCAGGGGTTCAAGTCGTTTGGCTCTAAGCGCATCTCTCTGGAGCTTGAGAAGGGGCTCGTGGTCGTTACCGGACCTAACGGAGGAGGAAAATCGAACATCATAGATGCCGTCAGGTTCGCCCTCGGCGAGCTCAGCGCTCATAACCTGAGAGTTGGGAAAATGGCCGAGCTTGTCCACGACAATCCGTCGATAAGCTGGGCCCGAGCATCTCTAACCCTAGATAACTCGGATAGAGCTATTCCAATAGACTCGAGCGAAGTTACGATCTCGAGGAAGATCACGAGAAGCGGGGAAAGCGAGTATCACGTCAATGGAAGACAGGTCTCTAGAAACGAGCTATTAATGCTTCTCTCGATGGCGAACATTAAGCCCTCCGGATTCAATATCGTCCCACAGGGATCAGTAGTTGAGATAGCCGAGAAAAGCGGCTCTGAGCTTAGGAAGATGTTAGAAGAGGTCGCGGGGATAAGCGATTATGAGAAGAAGAAAGCTGAGGCCGAGGAGCAGCTTGCGGTCGCAGAGAAGAACCTAGCCATAGCTAGAGCGGGCACAAAGGAAGTTAAGGCTAGAGTGAAGCAGCTTGAAAGGGAGAGAAATCAAGCGCTTAGGAGAAGGCTCGTTGAAGTCTTTCTGAACTCTATTGAAAGACTTGGACTGGAGAAAGCAATAAGTGGACTAGAAGAGGAGTTGAAAGGGGTAGATGCGCGGCTTCTGGAAATTGAAAACGATTTGCGAAGGCTTGAGGAGAGAAAGAAAGCCCTCGCTCGAGAGAGGGATACGCTGAATAACTTGATTAAGAGGATGACTGAGAAGCTTAATCTGATCGATGAAAGCATAGCGGGCCTTGATTTACTGAGAAAATCTAAAGAGAATCAGATAAACGATCTAAAGATTAGAGAATCGGCTCTTAGGGAAAGATGTGAGAGGCTTCGAGGAGAAGAAGAATACCTGATGGATGCCCTCGAAAGCGTGGAAAAGAAGTTGAAGGAAGTTAGGTCTAGGAAGAACGACTTACCGGAGCTGCTTAACAAGCTGGGCGGGGAAGTCGAGTCTGCGAAGATTATGGAAGAGAAGAGACTGAAGGAGTTGAGGGAGGCCGAGGAGAAATATCAGGCCTTAAAGCAGGAGGTCGACGAGAGGCTGAGAGAGATTCATGAAAAGAGACTTGAACTCGAAGCCGAACTCGCTAGGGCGAGAGCTAGAAAGGAGGCTATTGAGAGAGAGACTAATGAAATTTCGTCGAAGAAGGAAGACCACGTGGAGGAAGGTTTACTTGAGATCTTCAAGCTTAGGAAAGAGATAGAAAACATCAAAACTGAAAGAGAAAGGATAGGAAATAAGATTAAATCGCTTGAAAAACTTAGGGAAGAATATCAACGAAAAATGACCATGATCGAGGAACTCGAGCAGAAGCTATCCTTGACCCTGGAGAAGCTCGCATCAACTGGAATACTGGAATTTAGAGATGAGTCCGAGAAGATTCTAGAAGCAGTTCAGAAAGCGGGGCTGAAGGACGTCAAAGGCTTTCTTAAGGATGCGGTAATCGCTGATGAAAGAACCCTAGGACTCTTAGAATCCGCTTCGGATGGTTGGCTGAGAGCTCTTGTCGTTAATGATCTATCACTTGGGCTGAAACTCGCAAAAACCTTCAGCGATCTCGGGCTCAAGCTCAAAATAATACCCTTGAACGTCGCGTCTAGATGCTCTAAGAAGCTTAAGCTAAACGGGGTGTCTTATAGATGGAGATGGAGCGAGAAAGCCTTAGCCTATGTTCTTAAAGATGTTGAGCTCTCGCCGGATGCAAGCCGGATGGGTGAGAAGAAGATCGTGCTCAATGGCGTTATGATTCATCCGGACCTGAGGGTTGAGACGATATCATTGGACAAGCCGCTTCTAAGCGAAATTGCTTCGAAGGAGTACAAGGAATCCAGAGAGATCATGGAGAAGCTGAGAAGAGAATTGAGAAAGCTCAAAGAAGATTATAAAATGGTTGGTGAAGAACTTCGAGATTTGGAATCTGAGGCCACGAAGAGGAAGATTGAAGAAAATAAGTTGAAAGAACGGTTGTGGAGATATCGAATCCAAGTCTCGGAAGCAATAATTGATCGGTTAAACAAACTTATCCGGTTCGAGGCGCTGAAGAAGGAGAGAGAAGAAGTCGAGCGAGAGATTCGTGAAAAATGGAGCGAACTCGAGAGATTTTCGGAGCCGGAGTTTGAGGAGAGAGAAGAGCTACGGAGAATGGAGAAGATTATTCTGGAGAAAAGGAGACTGTATGAGGAGGCGAGACTAAAGCGATCAGAACTCGAGCTGAAGATTGCCGATATTTGGAGAAGAATTAAAGACTCTGAGAGTGAACTCGAGCAGCTGAACATAGAATCTGCGAAAATCTCAGAAAGAATAACCTCTGCGAGAAGAGAGCTCGCAGAAACCTTAGAGGACATCAAAGAGACATCTAGAAAAGCAAAAGTCTTGGAGATCGAAGCAGCCGAAGCGATTTACGGCGTCATGATCCTCTCCGATCTCAGAGGTAAGCTAAATGACGAAATGAGAAGGTTATCGGAAAGAGTTAGAAAGCTATCAGAGGAAATAGGCCTCATCGAGGAAGAAGAACGGGGAAAATCAAATGTTAGATCCACGCTTCAGATTAGGAGGGCTCAGCTCGAGATACAGCTCGGTAACCTGAGAGAGAAGCTTTCAACCGTCGGGGAATCCTTATTCACTCTTCCAGAGCTAGAAGAACCAAGGCTAGAAGAGCTTAAACGAGGACTAGAAGAGGAGTTGAAAGAACTCGAGATGATCAATCAACTTGCTCCAGCTCAGTACGAGGAGCTCGTCGGGAATTATAAACTCAGGTCATCCAGGATAGCTGAGCTTGAGGCTGAGAGAGAGGAGATTCTCAGGTTCATAGAGTGGGTCGAGAGCGAGAAGAAGAGGATCTTTATGGAGACATTTAGCAGGGTCGCGGAATCCTTCGAGGAATATTTCAGCAGGTTGACAGGGGGCAGAGGTTGGCTAAGGGTAGAGAATCCTGAGAGCCCGTTTGAAGGGGGGATAGAGATGATCCTAGCGTTCCCCGGGAAGCAGCCTAGAAGCGCTAGATCCGCCAGCGGGGGAGAGAAATCCGTGGCGGCCGTAGCCTTCTTGCTGGCATTACAAGGATTAACCCCAGCGGACTTCTATGTCTTCGATGAGGTCGACGCGCATATGGATTTACAGTATAGCCGGAGGCTCGCAGACCTCTTTAAAGAGATGGCTAAGCGGACTCAGATAATAGTGATAAGCTTGAAGGACGTGATGGTGGAGAAGGCCGATCAAGTTGTTGGAGTATATAATGTCGGCGGGTCGTCGAAAATAGTCAAGACCAAACTCGAGGAGGTGGTCAAAAGTGGCTGAGAAGACCATTACGATCTGGAGCGACCCTAGGTGGAGGGTGCTATTTGATGTAACGAAGCTCGGTAGAGTTAAGCCTTGGCAGATAAGACTTGTCGAAGTTATAAGGGAGCTAATGGAGGAGCTTGAGAAAAGAAGCACTATCGATCTTAACTCATGCGGCATCGCGGCGTACTCCGCCGCCACGATCCATAGGATGAAGACCGAGCTTCTCCTGAAGGCTGATAAACCTAGGGTGAGCGATGGTGAAAAGAGTAGGGGAATTCTCATAGTCCCGCCACCAGTAGATCTCCCTTGCATGCCGGAGTTCATGGTCGTAGCTGTGAACGAGCTCATCCAAGCTTTGAGAGAGGTCTTTACTAAATCCGGTCGAAAGAACAGAGAAGAGGAGGAGAAAGCCCTTCTCGCGGTATTCGACGTTAAGATGGACGAGTTCCTGATTAAGATAGAGGAGAGACTGGAAGAATTCTTGAATGGAATGCGGAAGATCTTCAAAGACAAGGAAATTATAGACTTGAGAGAACTCTTCAAGAACGCTGACAGACTTGAAGCGGCTAGAAGATTCATCCTCCTATTATTCGCAGCCGCCAGGGGGATCGTTCAGCTCGTAGAAGATGATGAGCACAGGTTGATAGCGGTGAGATGGAATGGCGGATCCAGAAGAGCTGAAGGCCAGAATTGAGGCAATACTCTACTCTGCTGGGAAGCCCGTCCCGCTTAAGCTAATAATGAGGGTATGCGAGACTCGATCCAAGAAGATCATACTGAAGGCTATCGAAGAACTGAAGAAAAATTATCAAGAAAACTCGAAGGCACTCGAGCTCATAGAGCTCCCGGGAAGTAGGTATTATCTTAAGCTCAGGAAAGATTACATGGAGCTCGTTAGAAAAATCTTGAGAAAACCTCTTCTCAGCAGGGGCGTTATGAGAACCCTATCCTTCATAGCTTACCACCAGCCGATCGAGCAGAGTAGAGTCGCGGAGGCGAGAGGGGGATCAGCCTACAAGCATGTTAGAATACTTTTGGAGAAAGGGCTTATTGAGGCCGAGAGATCTGGAAGAACCTTGATTCTCAGGACAACCCCCCTATTCGCTGAACTCTATGGGGTTGAAAACGATCCATCGATCATAAGAAGAAAGATAAAGGAAAAGATGAAGGACTTAGGGAAAGAGACTAAACGTGCTTCAGCATTAGGGCGGCCCACACGCTCATGAGGATTATAGCGAAGACTTCTAGAGAACCTGTGGATGGCCAGGGAGCGAGAGCGGCGCTGATGAACCCCACCGCCGAAAGAAGTGAGAAGGTTAAGCCAAATCTCGGGTTCCCTTGAACCATTAAGGCTATACCGAAGACTAAGATGGAGATCCCCGAGAGGATGAAGAACTCGAAAGAGACCAATAGATGCGGGTATGTTCCTTCCGGAAAGGCTGCTATCAATATTAGATGAACGGCTGAAAGGAAGAAGATCGAGGAAGCGAGAGCCTCAAGCTTGCTCTTCGTCGCCCAGAGCAGGTAGATCGAATATAAGACTGCGAGAAAACCAGAGATCGTTAACCCGAGATTGAAAACCCATGCGTGCTTAAGCCCTAGAGCACCTAGATCGCTGAGAGCATTGTTCATTATAGAGAACCATGGATTAAGCATTATCGAGATCGTTATGGTGATCCATCCGACTGCTAAAGCTAGAACCCCAAAATATCTGAAAAAGGACATCTCGCAGAACCCTGGAATATGAGCTACTGTCTTCTTCTCGAGACGCCCACGGCCGTGCCGAACCTACCGGTCGTTCTCGTTCTCTGACCTCGAACCTTAAGTCCTAGAGAATGCCTAATCCCCCTCCAGGACTTTATCCTCATCTCTCTCTGAATATCCTCTCTGATGGCGAAAACGAGATCCGAACCATAAAGTTGAAGATCTTTTCCAGTGGCTGGATCCTTCCTTCGGTTCAGCATCCAAGCCGGAATACCATGGCCCAGCGGGTCCTTGGCAACTACCTCCAATCGCTTAAGCTCTTCTTCGCTGAGAAATCCAAGCCTTTTTTCCGGATCAACGCCCGCAGCCCTAGCGATGGCGTAGCCTAACATTACTCCTATACCTCTGACAGCTGTTAGAGCATAGGGAACTTTTAGGGAGCCATCTAGATCCGTGCCGAGGAGCCTAACTATCGGCTTAAACTCTTGAGCTAAGGTTTCAGCCATTCTCAGATAGCCTTGAACTTCCCGCTTCTAATAAAGATTGATAGCGTGTAAAATGCCCAACTCTCCTGAGAAAACTTATATGTGGCCCCCTTTGGATAGTGGTTGAGAAAATGATTACGGGTATAGAATGGATTGTGGTTGCAATAGTCTTAGTAGTTCTGCTTCTATGGGGGCCATCTCAGCTGCCAAAGATCGCTAAAGCGTTTGGCGAGGCAAAAAAGGAGTTTCAAAAAGCAACCAAAGAGGCTGAAGAAGTGAAGAAGGAGGTAAGCGAGGCGGTTCAGCCTATTACAGAGACCGTTTCCACGGCAACTTCAGAATTAAAGAAGGTGGATGACAAGCTTCTTGAGGTGGCCAGGCAGCTTGGCATAAGCACCGAAGGAAAGACTAGAGACCAGATAGCAGAGGAAATACTAAAGCTTACGAAGAAGAAGTAAAGCCGACATAAAACTCGGCCTCTCCACTGACAGCTCAGTCGATCTAATCTATATCACCTATTCAAATGATCCTCTTTTGAAGAAAATTGAGGAATAGGGATTTTTAGGTAAGGAGGTATCCTGTGTTATGGGATACTCGGAGGCGGAGAGATGACATCCTCAGAGCAGCCTAGAGATCTTAAGGAAATGACCTTGCTCGAGCATTTGATGGAGCTTAGGGACAGGCTTAAGGTATGCTTGATAACGATAGGCGTAATGACCATGATAATGCTCATCTTCCCAGCTCAGATATACTCTCCATGGGAAATCCTAGGAGGCTTGTATAAGCCAGTCGTTTCTTTGGTCCTTGATCAGCTTAGAGCTATGGTCATGCCCGAGGTCATGCAGCTGATAGGGGAAAAAATCACCGCGCCCCTTGAGATCTATTTCATAGCGTCTCTTGTCTTCGGCCTGGCCTTCAGCAGCCCAGTCATCGGATACGAGATCTTCAAGTACGTTGACCCCGCCCTCTATCCTCATGAGAGAAGGATGATATACCCGTTTCTCGCGGCGTTCCTCGGGTTATTTTTAGCAGGATTGATGTTCGGCTTATACATCATAACCCCCTTCACCTTCAAGGCGATGCTCATATTCTTCGAGCTCGTCGGAGCTCAGCCGATAATCACGATAATGGACTTTTACATGACTGTCCTAATAGTCACCCTTGCAACTGGAGTGGTTTTCACGACCCCCACGATACTCGTCCTGCTTGTTAGGGTCGGGTTGCTGAGCACCCGAACTATTGAAAGAAATAGAAAGTGGATCTATGGAGGCATGTATATCGTCGCGGCGATAATAACCCCAGACGGAGGAATGTTCACGAATCTAATATTGCTTGGCGCATTCGTGGGCTTACTTGAAGGCGGAATCCTTGTGGCTAAGAGATATGAAAAGCAGAGGGAGAAAGAGACCGCTGAAGAGGGGGAAGAAAAACGGTCTCCGAAACAAAAGGTTTGTAAATTCTGCGGAAAGCCGATTGGCGATCAAACATTCTGCCCGCATTGTGGAAGATCGCAAATCTAGATTTAACGACCCATGCTCTTTAACTTCTCCTTTATGCTCTTCAGCGTGCCACTTATGGTAAGAACTCTGACAGCTATGCGGTCACTATTTACCTGAGTGATGGCGGCGGCCGCGAGGAGAAGTCGAGGAACGCTCTCTAAAGCGCATTGAATGACCACTATGCCCCGATCGGGATAACTTCTAACGGATTTCAGATGCGCGGAAGATAATCCCAGAATTCCGAAAAGCTCAACGTAGGAGGACATAACCGCTTTAGAGAGAATTTCAGGCGACGTCTTAGGCTCGGATGAGAGGGCTATATATCTCTTCTTGACACGTCTAGTCAAGTTTTATCACCCCTTTAGCGACATACCGTTTCGAGAGCTTGAGTAGATTAGTCTCCAAGATCATCTCAGGCACTTTTGAAACAGAGTCTAAAGCTTTTTCCCGATCATATCCAAGAACCTGTAAGAGTGAAGCAAGACTACTTGGGCCTCTAAGACCCAATTTATCGCTCGCTCCGGATGAAACTATCAATTCAACTTTTTCCCCGAACGCTTTTACTATGTTTAGCGCTATTTCCAAGAATGCTTGCTTATCCTTGAGAAAGAAACTGAAGGGTAGTTCGACCCTGTTCCTCAAGAGCGAGGCAACTCCCTTATCGATTCTAAAGCGAGGTCTAGGAGGGATTATCAGGCTGTCAACCCGCGAGTCTCTAGCGGCGACTAAGGCCACCTCAAGGTTCTTGCAGATAACTGTTATTACTTCAAATCTTCCGCGATTGTTCCTCAGAATGCTTAGAAGCTCCTTTCTGCTTTTGGGAGCAATTACCAGCTTTCGGTGAATTTTTACTCCGATTTCCTCGCTAGCCTTGCGAAGTTCATCAAACCTCTCTAGGAGAACATCTTTTAACTCCATCACCGCGCCCGAGAACCCGAGCTCCTTTATTTCTTCTAAAAGCCCTATTGCGGTCTCGTAGTCCTCACCTTTAATCCAGAAGTCGATATATCTCCTCATGCTGCACCTCGAGTTTCTAACCCTGAAACGTTTCCTCCAACCTTTTTCTCAGCATATCCACGTTCCCCCTGATCTCGATCACAATTCTTATCGGATCTTTATCCGACTGCCTCAACTTACCGAGAAATGCCTCCTGCTTATCCAATCTCACGAAAAGCTTGCCCCCATGTTTCCCCTTCTTCGACCTTTCCCGCCAGAGCTCTTCCCGCTCAGCCTCCGACAAGCTTGAGAGTATTCTCGAGAAGACCTTCTCACAAACCTCCTTTTCGAGGAGGAATATTCTCAGTAGGGTTACAGGGTCCCCATAATATCCCTTCAGGTTCTCAGAGGTCATAGAGAGCTTCTCCGCCGCCTCGGAGCCGACCACGTTTTGGACCGCCTTAAGAACTTTCTTCACATCCTCAGTCGCATGGCACAAAACTTGAATCGAGATCTTCTCAACTCTGGGCAACCCCACCCACCCTCCTATTGCTCTCTCGCCACGACACCGTGTAGCCTATATGGTTTCTCGCTCCTGCTTCTAGCAAGCTCAAAGACGACTTGAACTATCCTCATTCCGGCCTTCAGCCTCATGGGGTAGGGGGTTAGGTTTGAGATCTCCAAGACTTGGTGATTATGTGATCCTGGATGAATGAATCCGCTTGCTGAATGGATCGCAAGACCCATTCTAGCGTACCTACTTCGCCCTTCAAGCCAACCGCAGACATCCTCATCGACGTATATTTTCTCGTGAGTCATTCCGATGATCAAGCCATGAGGCGGGATAGTTATCTCGCTCGAGACTATCTCTTCGCTGACCTCGTCGAAGCGCATATCTGATAGATCCAGAAGCTCGATTCCCTCTTTAAGCCTCCAAAATCTATCGGAGAGCGTTAAGTCAACAGACCCTGGGCCTATCTGATCCTCAGAGATCCTAGGCTCAAACCTTATCTTCCCAAGCCTCATAAACTCCCTAATGTCCCTGTCAGACAATATCATGAAGCCTTTCAGCCTATAGGTTGGAGAACAACTTAAAAACATTAAACTGAGCAGGTGCCATCGCTTACTGCGGATAGGCGTCAAAATAATTATGGTTAAATAGGTCTCGAAGTGTCATGAGAGGAGAATGGGGCTTTATGGAAAGCTTGAGGAGCTTTGGCGGGAAAAGCCTGAGAAGCTGCGCAGCCTAGTGAAGCAGAGATTGATTAGGTGGAGAAGGCAGCCCACTGTCGTTAGGATTAGGAAGCCTCTTAGACTTGACCGAGCGAGAAAGCTCGGCTATAAGGCGAAGCAAGGATTTGTTGTTCTTAGGGTCAAAGTTAGGAGAGGGGGATTTCAGAAACCTAGACCGAGAGCTGGTAGGAGACCGAAGGCTCTTGGAGTTACAAAACATAAGGTGAATGTCTCGATGAAGGAGGAGGCAATTCAGCGGGCGCGAAAAAAGTATCCAAACCTATATCCGCTTGGAGCTTACTGGATTGCGGAGGATGGGCTTTACAAATGGTATGAAGTAATAATGGTTGATCCGCATCATCCATCGATTCTAAGCGATAAGGAGGTTCAGCTTCCAGATCCACTTCTAAGAAGAGTTCGGAGGAAAATTGAGAAAAAGGAAGGGTAGAAAATATTCAAATTTAAGACCGAGCAGCCTAACCCTCGACCTTAATTGCTTCGACCGGACAGCCTTCCGCAGCACTTTTTACATCATCAAGCAGGTCGTCTGGGACATTTCCGACAGTGGGATCTCCTCCAACCCTATACTGCTCGACAACCTGGCTCTTACCGTCATCGGGGTTCTGCTCGAAGAAGCTCGGCACAAGGGCCCAGCATGCTCCGCAGCCTATACAAGTATCTTTGTCAATAGTTACTTTAGCCATGCTGCCTCTGACTTCCCTAGCTTAGGGATAACTTAAGGATAACTTCGTCATCAACCCCAAGCTATACCATTTTAGGCTATTAAATGCGTATTTTTTGGGATGGAGCTGGCGGGGATCGTTGGGAAGCCGAATGTGGGAAAGAGCACGATGTTCGCTGCAATGACCTTGGCCCCAGTTGAGATCGCAGGATATCCCTTTACAACGATTAAGCCTAATAGAGGAGTAACTTACCTCAAGATCAAATGCGTTTGTAGGGAGCTAGGTGTGAAGGATAATCCGAAAAACAGTAGGTGCGTGAATGGAGCGAGGTTCATCCCAGTCGAGGTCATCGATTGCCCTGGAATAATCAGAGACGCTCATGAGGGAAGAGGATTGGGCTTACAGTTCCTTGATGAGATAAGGCAGGCATCTGCTCTTATAGTGGTCGCGGATGCTTCAGGGTCGACGGACCCGGATGGAAATCCGGTTAAGCCTAGGATGGGAAATCCGGTTGAGGATGTCAAGATAGTGGAGGAGGAGCTGGATTACTGGATCTACGGCCTCTTATCCGAGGATTGGAAGAGAATATGTAGAGTTGCTGAGAGCAAGGTATCGAAGCTTGAGGAGGAGCTCACCAGAAAGCTCTCCGGCCTCAGGATAAATGAGAAGATCATAAGAGAAGCTTTAGAGGAGCTGGGGCTAGATCCCGCGAAGCCTTCGCGATGGACCGAGGATCAAGTGTTCTCATTTGTGAGAAAGCTGAGAGAATCCAGTAAGCCCATAATCGTCGCAGCGAATAAGATTGATATTCCCGAGGCGGAGGAAGGCGTGAAGATGCTAAGGAAAGCGGGATATACTGTCGTTCCCGTAAGCGCCGAAGCTGAGAGAATCTTGAGGCTCGCGGCGGAGAGGGGGCTGATAAGCTACCTTCCTGGAGACGAGGACTTCGAGATACTTGATGATAGCAAGCTCACAGCGAATCAAAAGAGGGCGTTGAAGCTGATTAGGGAAAAAGTCTTAGAAAAGTGGGGCTCAACAGGGGTTCAGGAAGCTGTAAATAAGGCATACTTCGAGGTGCTGAAATACGTTCCAGTATACCCCGTTGAGGACCCTGAAAAGCTCTCGGACCACGATGGAAACGTTCTCCCCGACGTCTACATCCTTCCAGAAGGATCCACGCCGAGGGATCTCGCATACGCTGTTCACACAGATCTTGGGAAGACTTTCCTTTATGCTATTGATGCCCGACGAAAGATCAGGCTTGGGGAAAACTACAAGCTGAAGTGGGGAGATATAATCTCGATAGTGGCAGCGGGAAAAAGAGGTTAAACTGGACACAGATTATCATGAGAACCTTGCGTTAATCTCCCGCTCCGTCTCCGAGGTATTTTGTAGAGTAGTATCCCCATTCCTTCTTCTTACCGAAGCTTCTTACTCCATGCTTCTGAACCTGTTTCCTGAGCCCCTTTGCCTGATCTCTAGTTATCTCACCTCTCCTTTCAAGATAATCTATAACCCTAAGCGCCTCCTCATCGGTATCGCATCTTCTGAGATAGTCTATAGGGGTCGGCATGGTTGGACCGCGAGACCTTGATGCCTCTTTCTCCGCCTCCTCCGCATCCAGCCTAACGGCGTCTATCGATAGGCTCATCTTCTTCAGCTCCATCTCTCGATATAAGTTGGGGAAAAGCTTCCTAAAGTCCTTCCGATCGATCTCCATTCCTTTAGGATCCCTCCGGTATGAAGAGCTTATCCGGCTCCTCCCTCAAAACCCTTCTCAACTCCATTAGGTTTAAACCTTTTCTGACGTCCCCCATTATCTCGCATTTAGGTGGGTTTACATACCATTTGTGCTCCTT